>NZ_CP058986.1:2690000-2800000 GCF_019278525.1 Polaribacter sp. HaHaR_3_91 | reverse complement strand
TATAAATTTTATCAAATAATTCTTTATAGATCTCTTTGATTATTGCACGCTTCATTTTCATTGTTGGAGTTAGATGTCCATCTTCAATTGACCATACCTCTGGTGTTAGTTCAAAACGTTTTATTTGCTCCCATTTACCAAAGTTTAAGTTACATTTATCTACTTCTTTCTGAATACGTTCAATTACAATATCCGAACTAGCTATTTCTTTGTTTGATAAACCAATGTTTAAATTTTTATGCTTAATCCATTCTTTGATAAAGTCGAAGTTTGGTTGTATAAATGCTGCCGGCATTTTTTCTCCCTCTCCTATAACCATTACCTGTTCTATAAATAAAGATTGCTTTAATTCACCCTCTAATAATGGTGGAACAACATATTTTCCTCCAGAAGTTTTAAACATCTCTTTTGTTCTACCAGTAATTTTTAAAAAACCTTCGCTATCTAGTTCTCCTTTATCACCAGTGTAAAAATATCCTCTTTTTAATACGTTTTCAGTTCTTTCTGCATCTTTGTAGTAACCCAACATTACATTTGGTCCTTTTACTAAAATTTCACCGGTTTCTGCAATCTTCACTTCTACATTATCTATTACTTTACCAACTGTACCAACTTTAAAACCTTTATTTCTTTGGTCATTTACTGAGATTACAGGAGATGTTTCTGTTAAACCATAACCTTCCATTATTGGCATGCCTGCTGCTGCAAATACTCTTGTTAATCTTGGTTGAAGTGCCGCACTACCAGAAACCATGATTTTTAATTCTCCTCCTAATGCTGCTTGCCATTTGGAGAAAATTAATTTTCTAGCTAATTTTAACTGAGTTTCATACCACCAACCATTTACACCATATGGTTCATATTTTAAACCTAAATTTACTGCCCAAAAGAACAATCCTTTTTTTACGCCGGTTAATGCTTCTCCTTTCAAAATTATTTTGTCGTAAATTTTTTCATATAAACGAGGTACCGCAGTCATTACATTGGGTTTTATTTCTTGTGCATTTTCAGATAATTTTTCAATTGATTCTGCAAAATAAATAGAAACTCCACAATATTGATATAGGTACAAAATCATGCGTTCAAAAATATGACAAATAGGTAAAAAACTTAAACCAATAGATTTTCCATAATCAAAAGGAACACGTTTTTCTGAACTTAAAACATCACTAACTATATTTCTATGAGATAGCATTACACCTTTGGGTTTACCTGTTGTACCAGACGTATAAATTAAAGTAGCTAAATCGTCTGTGTTTACATTGTTTTTTCTTTCTTCAACAAGATTTTGAGAGCTAGTATCTTTACCGGATTCTAATATTTCATTCCAGCTTTTTTCACCTAATATATCATCAAAAGTATAAATAGCTTTTAAACTTGTTTTACTTTTTATCTTATTAATCTTTGTTAGAACTTCTATATCTGATACAAAACAGTAAATAGATTCTGAATGATTTAACACATATTCATAATCTTCTTCTGAGATAGTTGGATAAATCGGTACATTTTGGGCACCAGTTTGTAATATTCCAATATCGCATATGTTCCATTCTGTTCTATTCGTAGATGAAATTACGGCTATTTTGTCGTTTGGTTTTACACCTAAGTTTATTAATCCTCTACTAATTTGGTTTGCTTGATCAATATATTGTTGTGTTGTAATAGATTGCCAATTACCACCGACTTTAGAACTAAATGCTTTTTCTAAATTATAGGTTTCTAATTGGTAATAAGGAAAATCGAATAATCTTGTAACTTCTACTGCCATATAATCATATTATAATTGAAGTAGGCAAATTAGGTATTTTAGATTGAATTAACAAATACTTATTATAAGAGTTTATTATTAAGAATAATTTAATTTTGATAGTACTATATATCTAAAATACTAATTAATAGATTGTTTGTTTATGAGTATTGTATTCTACTTATTATGGTTTATATATTCTTCAGGGTGAATCTATCCTGGTAATATTGATAATATTTTATTGTATAAAAAAAAGCTAGCTTTTATAAAAAAAAAGCTAGCTGAATACGGTTTTGGTTAGCCCCCTAATTCCAACCTCTTCCATTATGGGTGCAATTTATAATTTATTGTAGAAATTAAAGCAGGTATAAATACCTATTTTATGTTTTATAATGATTTATTGATGTTTTTACCCTTTATTTAGGTGTATTTCGAATCTATTTCATAGCCAAATTTCATGTTTTTTATGTTGAAACTACTAGATAATTTCATGTATTTAAATTTTGATATGTCGTCAAAGACAGAATTATTAAAACTGATATTATTAAAATTTATATATTTAAAGGTGCTATTACTTTTAAAAGTACTTGCTGATAAGTCTGTTTATTTTCATAGTTCTAATTTCACCAACTAGCTTTTTGTTAGAGTTTTCTTAAGGTTTGTTTTACAATTTAGTAATCTTGTTTAATATAATTTTTAAAATAGTTTGAGGTAAATAATTTAAAACCTTTAGAAAAGTGAGATTCATCATAATAATCATACATATAAAATAAGTCTTTCAAATCTATCTGATCTTTTTCATATTTTATCATTAAGTTAAAAAAACATTTTATTTTAATATATTTTCCAGGTATTATACCTACATTTTTTTTAAGCTAAATTCTTTCTAATTATTTTTTGACTAATAAGTATAAATTTGACTAAATTTTTAATGACTGGTTTCTGTTATTCTATGGAGAATCACATTTATATATTAAGTTGTTATTACTCTCTTTTAGTTTGTTTTAGAATTAATTAAAAGCTTTTAAAATGTTTTTAGCTATTTTTAGTTAGATGTATTCTTAAATTATTAAAAAAAGAATAAATATTTTATGAACTTTTAAATGCCTAAATAAATTATTTGAAATTTTTATTATAATGCTTTTAAATAAGAAAGCTTACACAAGTAATTTAAGTATTTTTGCAGCTTATAAATTTAATAGATTTTATGATTAAAAAGCACGTAAAACAGCTTTCATTTAGTTTAATATTATTAAGCCATTTAGGTTTTTTAGCAGCAATATTATATGAAAAACAACAGAACATTTATGTTTCTGTATTTGTTGTTTTGGTCATTGTATTACTTTTAATTAGATATAAAAAAACATCATTAAAAGCTAAAAATCATGATTTAGAACATGTGTTAACTGTTGCATTTGTTTTTTTTGGAGCAATTATTACATATGTTTTAAGTGTTTCATTTAAATTAAGCAGTGTTTTAGCAGCAAGTTTAGTTGGTTTGGTTGTTAGCTTTGTTCCTTCATTTTTTAAAAAGGATAATTTTATAAAAGGTATGCCTACTGCAGTTTATTGCGGAGCTTTTGTTGGAATGACAAATGTTGATATTGCACCAGATTATATATTTATAGCACTAGCAAGTGTTATAACTGGTTTTTTGTTAGTTGGTACAAAAGATGCTTTTCATGGTTTTGGTGGTAAATTAGGAACCTTAGCTTTTGGAGGTGTTACCCTTGCTTTTTTTATCACTTTTATAATTTCTAGATGGCTATAGATAACCTTATATTGTTAATAGTAGGAGGACTTTCTTCTGTAGTTACATTCCTTTTACAAGTAAAATTTAAACAAGGTCCGGTTAGGTCATCTTCTTTAGTTGGTGTTTTAGTAGGAGTGTTTGTTTTAGTGTTTCCTAATTTATTGTCAGCTTACTTAACAGAAAATTTGCCACTAGTTTGTTTTGGAGCTTCTTTTATAGGTATGGTATCCTCTAAAATTATGTCAGATTATTTGTTAATAGGTTTCTCAGGAGTCGTTTTTACACTTATATATTTTAATACAAGTAACTTTTTTAATGGCTTTGGTGGTGGTTTGGGCTCTGCAGCTTGTATTGCTCTATTAGTTACTTTAAGTATTCCTGTATTAAAGAAAAAAAGAAAATTAAGCAACGGATTTTTGTTATTAAGAAGGCAAATGCGCTCTAGAATGAAAAAGAAAAACTACAAATAAATAGATTAAAAAAAGCAGCTTTTAGGTGGTTCTAAAAACTGCTTTTATATATGATACACTAAATTGAATAGAACTTTTAATGAGATTTATAATGATGTTCTTTCGGTTTTCTTTCTCTAAAAGTACCCGCAAAAAGTAGTCCACCAATAATAGCCATTAATATAAAAGTAACTTCTTCAAATAAGTTTGCAGAAGCAGTAATAGATGGATTGAAAAATGAATTACTTAGTCCCATAAAAGATTTACTACCAGGAACTAGCATGATAATTCCTTGTGTTAAGTAAACAGATTTTGGTGTTTTAGAAATTCTACCAAATATACGGCTGATACCAACAACTGTTAAAGTACCAATAAAAGTACTTACCAATATTCCTAAACCAGACGATAAAAAAACGGTTATAAAAAAGGCAAAAATACCTGTTAAAATTCCAAAAAACATATCCTTTTTTCGCACTTGAAAAATGGGTAAAGTACATATAGAAAATATTGGTATTGCGCAAAAAATTGTCCATTGTGGCATATTAGATTCATAATGAGTTAAATCAATATCAAGTAAAGAAGTCATTAAGCCTAAGCCTAATATTACACCAAAAAATTGTTTAAATAAAACAACCATTGCATCAAAGAGTTTTGCGCCACCAGCAACCAAACTCTTAGAGGTTATTTCCTCTAATGCGGTTGTAATAGCCAACCCTGGAATAAAGATAATTATAGAAGCTAATATGGTTAAACCTAAATTAAAATCAGGGAAAATAAATGTTAATAGGCAAGCAAAAATAGTTACCACTAAAGCACATAAAGATTCTAAAACACTTTCTACATATTTAGATTTGTTTGCTAAATAAACAAATAGATAAGTAAGAGAACCTAAAAGTATTGAAAAAGCAAAAGAGATCCAATTGGTACCAATCATTAAGCTAAAAGAACCAGCAGCAAAGGCATAGGCTAAAGTTAAAATAAAATGATTTACCTCTTTTGTTTTTGCATGAATAATCTTTAATTCTTTGTCTATTTCATCCACTTCCATCCCTGAATCAATAACCTTATTGGTCAATTCATCAATTCTAGAAAAAGCACCTAAATTTAAAGATCCTGGGGGAATGCATTCAACATAATTATAAGAGTTCTTTTCATCATAAAAAACATAATTTACCCAAGTAGGTAAATCCATAAAACTCCCTGTAATGCCTTTTGTTTTGGCAACTTGTGTTAAATATGATTGAATTTTATAAGAAGGAATACCGTATATGTGTAACGCTTTTCCTATTTCAACTATAAATTGATATTTTTTTGGAACTCTCATTTTTATTAATTAGATAGGGTTGTTATTTTCTATTTTTAGAGCCAAAAAAAGGGCTTTAAAAAAGCCCTTTTGATCTACTTTTTTAAATAAATTATTTTGTCAACCAGTTTTTTGCATTTACAAATGCTTCTAACCAAGGCGTAATTTCATCTTTTCTATTTGTTGGGTAATTGGCCCAGTTCCATTGAAAAGTAGAACGCTCAATATGAGGCATTGTTACTAAATGTCTTCCAGACTTGTCACATAGCATTGCTGTGTTAAAATCAGATCCATTTGGGTTATTCGGGTATCCTGCGTAACCATATTTGGCAACAATATTATAGTTTTCTTCAGATTCTGGTAAGTTAAATTTACCTTCTCCATGAGAAATCCAAACACCTAATTCTGTTCCTGCTAAACTAGATAACATTACAGAATTGTTTTCTTGAATCTTTACAGAAGTAAAAGAACTTTCATGCTTATGAGAATCATTATGACCTAATTTCCCATGAACTTTATGTTCTGGGTTAATCAATTCTAATTCCATCCATAATTGTGCTCCATTACAAATACCAACAGACAACGTATCTTCTCTTTTAAAGAAGTTTTTTAAAGCAGTATTTGCTTTTTCGTTGTATTTAAATGCTCCTGCCCAACCTTTAGCAGAACCTAAAACATCAGAATTAGAGAAACCACCAACAGCACCAATAAACTGAATGTCTTCTAATGTTTCACGACCAGAAATTAAATCTGTCATGTGTACATCTTTAACATCAAAACCAGCTAGATACATTGCATTTGCCATTTCACGTTCAGAATTAGAACCTTTTTCACGAATGATAGCAGCTTTTGGTTTGTCTTTTCCTATTACAGGTAATTCCCCTGTAAAATTCTCAGGGAATTTATAAGTTAAAGGTTGATTTTTATAATTATAAAAACGATCTTGAGCTAAATTATTAGCGGTTTGTTTTTGATCTAATAAGAAAGAAGTTCTATACCAAACATCTCTCATTTCAGTAACATCAAAAGAGAAATTATCTTCGTTGTTTTTAATAGTAACTGTTCCTGAATTATTTGCTGCTCCAATATTAAAAAACTCAATATTATTTTCTGATAAAATCGTTTCTACAGAAGCATCTGCTTGAAAAACAATTCCTGAGTTTTCTGAGAATAATACTTTTATAGCATCCTCTTCATTTAATGCAGAAATGTTAAAATCTGCACCTAAATTTACATCAGCAAAACACATTTCTAATAAAGTAGTAATTAATCCACCAGAAGCAACATCGTGTCCTGCAGTAATTTTATCCGCTTTAATTAAATCTTGAATCGTGTTAAAAACAGTTTTTACATACTCAACATTGGTAACATCTGGCGCTTCATTTCCAATGGCATTTAAAGTTTGGTTGAATGAACTTCCACCTAATTTAAATTCGTCTTGAGAAATATTTATATAATAGATGTTTCCTCCATCAACATGCAAAAGAGGCTCTACAACTTTAGTAATCGCATTACAGTTACCTGCTGCAGAGATAATTACAGTTCCTGGAGCAATTACTTCTCCATCAGTATATTTTTGTTTCATTGATAAAGAATCTTTCCCTGTAGGAACATTGATTCCTAAACCTATAGAAAATTCTGAAACGGCTTTTACAGCTTTGTATAAACGAGCGTCTTCACCTTCATTTTTACAAGGCCACATCCAATTTGCAGACAATGAAACACTTTTTAAATTGTCTTTTAATGGTGCCCAAATTAAGTTGGTTAAAGATTCTGTAATTGCATTTCTAGAACCAGCTTCTGGACTAATCAACGCAGAAATAGGAGAGTGCCCAATACTTGTAGCAACACCTTCTTTTCCTTTATAATCTAATGCCATTACACCAACGTTGTTCAACGGAATTTGTAATGGTCCAACACATTGTTGTTTGGCTACTTTACCACCAACACAACGATCTACTTTATTTGTTAACCAATCTTTACAAGCAACAGCTTCTAACTGTAAAACTTGTTTTAAATAGATTTCTAAATTCTTTGTTTTATAACGAGGGTTTTTATATTTTCTGATAACAGTTTTATCTGTTAAAACAGTTTTTGGAGAAGAACCAAACATGTCTTCTAAGGCTAAGTCCATTGGTTTTACACCTGTAGATTTAGATTCGAAAGTAAAACGATCATCACCAGTAACTACACCAACATCGTAAATAGGAGAGCGTTCTCTATCTGCAATTTTATGTAAAGTTTCTAAATGTTTATCAGCAATTACTAATCCCATTCTTTCTTGAGACTCGTTACCAATAATTTCTTTTGCTGATAGGGTAGGATCTCCAATAGGTAAAGCATCTAAATCTATTTTACCACCTGTATCTTCTACCAATTCTGATAAACAATTTAAATGTCCACCAGCTCCATGATCGTGAATAGAAACAATAAAGTTTTCATCGCTTTCTACCATTCCACGAACTGCATTTGCAGCACGTTTTTGCATTTCCGGATTCGAACGTTGTACTGCGTTTAGTTCAATTCCTGAAGCAAACTCACCGGTATCTGCAGAAGAAACTGCAGCTCCACCCATTCCAATTCTGTAGTTTTCACCACCAAGAATTACAATTTTATCGCCTTCTTTTGGCGTGTCTTTTAAAGCTTGGTCTGCTTTTCCGTATCCAATTCCACCAGCTTGCATAATTACTTTATCGAAACCAAGTTTTCTTGCAGGAGAATCACTTACAGAAGAATTTTCTTCGTGTTCAAAAGTTAAAACAGAACCTGTAATTAAAGGTTGACCAAATTTGTTTCCAAAATCTGATGCTCCGTTAGATGCTTTTATTAAAATATCCATAGGAGTTTGGTATAACCAATCTCTTGCTTCAAATTTATTTTCCCAATATCTTGTATTCTTAATTGAATCTATAGACGCTTCTAAACGAGAATACGAAGTCATATAAACAGCTGTTCCGGCTAAAGGTAAAGAACCTTTTCCACCAGCCAATCTATCTCTAATTTCTCCTCCAGAACCAGTTGCTGCTCCGTTAAAAGGCTCAACTGTTGTTGGGAAATTGTGTGTTTCTGCTTTTAATGAAATTACAGATTCAAAATCTTTAGTTTGATAAAAATCTGGTTTATCCGCCGTTTTAGGCGCAAATTGTTCCACTTTAGGTCCTTTTACAAAAGCCACGTTATCTTTGTACGCAGAAACAATATCATTCGGAAATTGTTTAGAGGTTTCTTTTATCATATTGAATAGGGAAGTAGGTTGTTCTTCTCCATCAATAACAAATGTTCCGCCAAATATTTTATGACGACAGTGTTCTGAGTTTACTTGGCTAAAACCAAAAACTTCAGAATCTGTTAATTTTCTACCTATTTTAGTAGCAACACTTTCTAAGTATTCAACTTCTTCATCACTTAAAGACAATCCTTCTTGTGCATTGTAAGCAGCAATATCTTCGATGTCTAAAATTGCTTCTGGTTTAATTTCAATTGTAAATGAATCTTGATGTAAACCATTGAATTTTTCAGAAATCATTGGGTCAAAATCAGAAAATTCTTCTGTAGATGCAGTAAATTCTTCTATTCTAATGATGTCAGAAATCCCCATATTCTGAGTAATCTCAACAGCATTGGTACTCCAAGGCGTAATCATTGCGGCTCTTGGTCCAACAAAAAAAGCATCTATTGTTGTTTCTTCTATTTTTGGTTGATCGGCAAATAACCAAGTCAATTTAGCAATAGTTTCTGTAGTTAATTTTTCTGTTGTTTGAACAGCGAATACTTTGCTGTTTATATTTCCAAAGAAATGAATCATTATTATGTTTTATTTGGGTGTTGTTGTAAAAATGCAAATTTACTTTTTTTCAACTTAATTCTAATGAATTAATTCAGTGAAATTTAAGAGTAATTTACGTAGTTATAAAACATAAAAAAAAGGCGCCTTTTTTTACAAAGACGCCTTTTTCTATAAATCTAAATGTAAGCTTAATTTTTTATCAATTTTTTAGAAATAGATTGGTTGTCAGAATTTATTTTCACTAAGTATATTCCTTTGCTAAGACTAGAAACATCCATACTATTATTGTTTGTATTTACATTTAGTGTTTTAATTAATTTTCCTAAAACATTGTAAACCTTAACCTCTGCACTTTCTGTTAATTTAAAATACACTTTATTGCTGTCTGCTGGATTTGGGTACATTTTAAAAGAGTTAAATAGATTTTCTTTTGTACTTAAAGTAGAGTAGCATGTCCAAGTTAAATCGTCTATGATTACACGTTCACCTTCAGAGCTAGATTCATTTAGAACAACAGTTACATCTCCAGAAATATTAATATCTGAAATTGTTGTAGTTTGAATTTCATCACCATAAGGTAATGTACCTACTATATTTCCGTTCACTAAAACATTTAATGTACCAGAACCTCCTGAAAAAGCACGTAAAGTTGAAGCTGTTAAACTTCCTATTCCGCCTGCAAATGTAGATGAAGTAAGTGAACCCGTTTTACTGTCTCTAACATCAAAGGTAATTGCTCTACCATTTAATTCTTGATCTGTTCTAGCTAAAGTAGCAGTCCATTCTAAGCCATTATCACCTGTCCAAGTTCTAGTAGAATATGAGCTACTGTTAGTTGGTATCAATTCAAAAGTTTCTTCACCACAAGATGTTCCTGTATTTTCTGTTCCTGTTATAGCTTGTGTTATAGCTGATTGTTCAGAAGCATTTCCTGCAATATCTTTTGCAGAAACAGTTACATTATAAGTTGTTGATGCAGTTAAACCTGTAACCTGGTATTCTGTATTTTGTACTGTTTCTTTTAAAGATCCATCTATAAAAATATCATAACTAGCTACACCAGAATTATCTGTTGAAGCTGTCCAGTTTATTTTAAAACCAGAACTTATTTGATTAGAAATAGTAATATCTGTAGGTACTGATGGAGGTGTTACATCTGTTAATGTGGTAGCATTTTCAGCTACAGATTGAGCCGATTTATTATTTGCAATATCTTTAGCTAAAACAGTAATACTATAAGATGAATTTGGTGCTAAATTAGTTAAAGTGTATGTTGTACTTGCTGTGTTACCTTGTAATACCGCATTTGCATAAACTTCATATTTTGTTACTGCTTCATTATCTGTAGAAGCTGTCCAAGTTACATCTATAGTTGAAGTTGTAATATTGCTAAGAGAAACATCTGTAGGTACTGTAGGAGCTTCTGTGTCTGGAGTTAAATAGATTCCCCAAGAATCTAAAGCATTATCTCCTCCCCAAATTCTTGTAGCTAAGTAAGCATTGTCTATAAAAGGGTTTCTATTTCCTTGTGCATAAGTTTCATTAGAATCATGGTAGGTATTTCTTTGTCTTTCAAAATCTGATACAGGATCTTCTACATTCCACTCTAAGAATAAATCGATCATTTCATCATCTGGACCAACAAGGTTTCCAATACCAACACCAGTAGGTTTACATTGGTCACCATAGCGAATGTACATATACATCATCATTCTAGCAACATCTCCTTTCCATTCATCACCAGGATACCATCCTCCAGAAACTGGACCAGCATTTCCAGAACCATCTGCAAATTTTAGACTCCCCCTTTGACCATTAAAACCAACATCAGATGGACGTAAATGATGTGCATCTGCACCAGGTCCAGCAGTACCTAGATTAGGCGTTCCTAGAGACTTTGCATAGGTGTGTTCTCTATTCCAGTCATTAGAACCACCTCCGTTTTCATAGATACCTCTTGTTCTAGCAGTTGTGCCAGATGTAGAATAACCATAAATTAATAATACTTCTTGGTCATTTTCTGGGTTTACATCTGTTGCTTGTAAAGCTGGCCAACCATAAGAAAGTATGTTTGTATGAGCTGTTATTGTTTTATTAGCTAGTTCTTCTTTTAAATCTAGTTCATATTTTGTTAAATCTACATCGCTATAATAAGATTCTGCTTGAGCATTTATTAAGAATGAAGAGAATAATAAAAGTATAAGTAACGTTTTTTTCATGTGTTTTATGTTTTATTGAGTTTGAAAAATAATTTAATTTTTAATCAATTTTTTAGTGATAAATTGTTTATCAGAATTAATTTTAAGTAGGTAAACACCCTTAGATAAATCTGATATATCAATTTTATTTTTACTTTGAGTAACATTAACAGATTTTGTTAATTTTCCTAAAACAGTATAGATATGAATCGTAGCGTCTTCTGTAATATTAAAATAGATGCTATTTCCATCTGTTGGGTTTGGAAACATTTTAAAAGTTTTAAATGTATTTTTAGAAATACTCAAAGTAGAAGTAAAACTACCCAAACCGTCTGCAGTATTTGCAGGAAAAGGTGTCCATTCTCCTTGTAAATCAAAAGTTGTATTTGGTGCACTTATATCGCCATTTCTTCTTAATGTTTTGTTTGCTGCAAAATTAGCGCCGTTACCAAATTCTCCTATTATATCTATTAATATGTTATCTTTAAATAAACCAATGGCGTCATTACCTGTAAAGTTTATAGGTTGCCCCCAGTTCGTTTCTTCAATAACTGGTTGTACCAAATCTACCTGACCAATGGTATTTGTTTCTGAATAAGTTTGTAATTCTGGAATAGAGTTCTTTCCATTTCCAATTACAAAAACATCTCCGGGAACAATATTTTTAACAGTTCCGCTATCTAGTGCTAGTGGAGATACCCATTCGCCAGTATCATTTCTATCTAGTTTTATTACATAACCAGATAAACTTACTGTACCTCCAGTTAAATTAACAATTTCCAATGCTTTGTTTGTTCCTCCGTCTCCTTCAAAATATTCAGAGAAAAATAATTCTGAAGCAGAGCCACCAGATGCTCCATCTGTTGTAGTTGCATTTATGGCAGTACTTTGTGCCGATTTATTATCATCTTTATCTTTTGCTAAAACCATAATACTATAAGTAGTAGATGTTGCTAAACCAATAACAGCATAAGTAGTTGTAGTAGATGTTTCTTTAAAGTTTCCATCAATAAAAATATCATAACCGGCTACTTCGTTGTTATCTGAAGATGCAGACCAGTTTATATTAAAAGAACTATCTGTTATGTCTGTAATGGTTACGTTTGTAGGAATTGATGGTGCTTTAGTATCTGCTAAGGTTGTACCTACCACTTCATTACTTGCTTCAGATTTGTTAATTAAATCTTTAGCAATTACTTTAAAATTATAAGTTGTATTTGTTTCTAAACCTGTAATAGAGGCAGAGGTAGCTGTTGTTGTTTGTTTTGTTAAAACATTATTAACATACACTTGGTATTGTACAACGCCAATATTATCTGTAGAAGCAGTCCAAGAAATATCTATAGAAGTTAAGGTTTGGTTGCTTAAAGTAACATTAGTTGGCGCAGTAGGAGCTTCTGTGTCACTACTTGTATAAATTCCCCAAGTATCTTCAGCATTATCTCCTCCCCAAATTCTAGTAGCTAAAAACGGATTGTCTATAAATGGATTTCTATTTCCTTGAGCGTACGTATTAGAAGTATTTTCGTGATACGTGTTTCTCCTTTTTTCAATACCTGAAATGGGATCTTCTCTATTCCATTTTAAGAATAAATCAATCATTTCATCTGGTGTAAATTTAGTATCACCAACCCCAACATTTGTTGGTAAACATTGGCTGCCATAACGAAGATACATGTACATTATAATTCTAGAAACATCTCCTTTCCATTCGTCTCCAGGATACCAGCCTCTTGTGTCTGCTCCATCAGGGCCATTGTAAGTAATAGAAGAACGTCCTGAGTTTCCACTACCTAGTGCAAATTTGTAGTTATTTCTTTCTGAGTTTCTATTTTTGTCTGCGGGTCTTAAATTATGCGCATCTGTTCCTGCACCTGGGTTGTCTGTAATTAAACTTGGGTTAGCAAGCGATTTAGAGAATACGTGTTCTCTATTCCATACAAAAGTAGCACCTGTACCAGCATCTTGCAAAGAATTATCTCTAGTTTTGTCATTAGTAATATCGCTGTCAGTACCATCTTCCCAACCGTAAATTAAAACAACATTGTCTGGTTCTGCGGTATCTAGATCTGTAATTTTAGAAGCTTCCCAAACACCAGGTGTATAGGTTAACATATTAGAATGTGTACTAATAATTTTTGCAGCTAAGGCGTCTTTTAAAGCAATACCAGTTAGTTGTAAATTTACATCATCGTAATAATCTTCTTGAGAAAAAGATATAAAAGATGTAATTGTTAAAATAAAAAGAAGTAGTTTTTTTACCATATAAAATGAAATTAAGTTAAAAAATAAATACTTTCTTTTTCAGCAATTTAAGGGTTACATCAGCAATAAATATAACCCTTTGTTGTATTATTTTCTTTCTAAAAGTGCCATATAAAATCCGTCGAAACCAGAAATATGCGCTAACACTTTTTTATCAGACACAAAGGTAAAATCTTTTCCTGCATCTGATGTTAAGAAATGATTAACTTGCTCTTGGTTTTCTGATGGTAATACAGAACACGTAGCGTACACCATTTTTCCACCTGGTTTAACCATTGTAGAGTATTGTTGTAAAACGTCTTGTTGAATTTTTTTAATATTTTCTATAAATTCTGGTTGTAATTTCCATTTAGAATCTGGGTTTCTACGAATAACACCTAAACCAGAACAAGGAGCATCAATTAAAACTCTGTCTGCTTTACCTTGTAATTTTTTAATAGGTTTTGTAGAATCTATAACACGCATATCAATATTGTGTGCTTTGTTTCTCTTTGCTCTCACTTTTAATTTACGCAATTTACTTTCGTAAATATCCATGGCAATAATTTGACCTTTATTTTCCATTAAAGCAGATAAATGTAAAGTTTTACCTCCAGCACCTGCACAAGTATCAATAACTTTCATACCTGGTTTTACGTCTAAATAGGCAGCAACAAGTTGCGATGAAGCATCTTGAACTTCAAAATAACCACTATGAAAAGCTTCCGTTTTAAAAACATTAGCTCTTTCTGGTAAAATTAAAGCATCAGGGTGATTTGGTACAAATTCTGTATTTACGCCTTCTGCTTTTAATTTTTTCTGAAGAACTCCTCTAGTAATATTTAAAGTATTGGTTCTTAAAATTACACTTGCTTGTACATTTAAAGCTGCAATTTCTTTTGTCCAAATTTCTTCACCTAATTCTTTAGCACACATTTCATCCATCCAATCTGGAATAGATTCTCTATATTTTCGGGTTCTAGATAATTCTGCAAAACGTCCTTTAATTCTTCTTTCTGGTACATCACCAATTTGGTTCCAATCTGGTAAAGCAATTCCTCTTAGAATGCACCATACAGAGAACAACCTCCAAATATTATCTCTGTCATACGGAGCTTTTACTTCTGCAATTTCGCTATATAAACGATTCCAACGAACAATGTCGTATATGGTTTCTGCTACAAATTTACGGTCTCTTGCTCCCCAACGTTTATCTCGTTTTAAAGCTTTTTCTACTGCTTTATCAGCATAAACACCTTCATTAAATATATCTCTTATGCTGTCAATAACTGCAAAAGTTAAGTTTCTGTGTAATCTCATTATTTCTTTTGAATATAAGGCACAAATGTACAAAATCTGCCTTACGAATCATTAGTTTTGATTCATTTTTAACGTTAGATACGTTTTAATAAGGTTTAGTATTATTTATAGAGTTTTGTGTATTCTTTTATTATTGATAATTGTTATCATAAATGAATCTGTTTTAAATAAAAACAAAGGAAAGTTAAATAGATATCGATTTAACTTTCCTTTGTTCTAAGCAATTATTTAATGATTAATTTTTTAGCACTTTTTATGGTATATATACCATATGAAACGGCTATGATAATTAGTGTTAAAACGCCAGTATCGATTTCTAGACCTGGAGGTGGTGGTGGAGGATTGATTGGGGGAGTTTGGATGAGTACAATCATGAGTTGAGTTAGGTTGTTTAGTTATTGGTTGTGTGTCATTTATTTATCAAAATAGAACTTTCTTATCTATGATGCCTTTATCTGTATTTAACCTTACGATGTAAATATCCGTTGGTATTTGATTATTAATTGCTAATTGGTAAGAGTTTTTTGAGTTCTTTAATTTCCCCAAAAATTGGTTTTTTTACCAAGGGTATTATATAATTCTACTTTATATAAAGTTACTTCTGGTTTTTTAGAAATAATTACGTTTTGATTTTGAAAAGAAACTGCTATTTGACTATGTAATAATAAATCATCAGTATTTTTATACTCAAATCCTAATTTAATAATTGGTAATAATTCTGGAGTGCTTGTTGTTTTTAATTTATTAGTCCTGTAATCTTTTTTAACGAATTTTCTATTGTATTTAAAATAGGAACGCTTTCTTCACACAGTAAAGAGGCTGTTTTTATAGGTGTTATGTTCGCATAAGTTTGTGGAATGAACAACAATGATAGGGTTAAGGTTAAAAACAAAATTTCTTTTTTGTTTGTGAAGTATTCAGTTTTAAAAAAATCAGGTACTTGAAAAATTAATTCTAATAGGTTTTTATCTTTATTCATTTTTTTGGGGGATTAAATTAAATAAACATTGTCTAAATATAATAAAATAATGTTTATTCTGGTTGATTGTTTGGGTATAAATCATTAGATATTATTTAATTATTGTATATTTTTTAAAAAAGATAGATTTTATTGAGAATTTAATAATAAGAATGTCAAGAATAACTGTTACATATATTCTTAATCTGTACTGTGTGTATTTTAAGAGTTAATTATTTATTTCAAAGGAAATTTTAAACAAAAAAAAGCTGAATAATGTTATCATTATTCAGCTTTAATTAATAAACTTTATTCTTTTAACTCTTATTCTACAACTACTTTTTTACTTGTAATCCCCTTATTAGTGTCCATTTTTACAATATAAACACCTGTTGGTAATTGTTTGTAGATGTCTAGTTGGTAGTCACTTTTTTGTTCTTTAATATCCCAAAGAATTACTTTTTTACCAAGAATATTAAATAACGCTATGTTATTAATTTCTACATCATTGTTCTTAAAAATTACAATTTGGTTATTTTTATTGTCGGCATATACATTTGTATAGGTAGACAATAGCTCGTTTTCAATACTAAGTACAGCATCTTGTACAGTGGTAAATGCTAAAACAAATCTATCTGTGTAAGTACCTTTTTTTAACTGATATGTAGCACTAGCGTCATTTATTTTTTGTGTTTTACCTGTTAATTTGTCTTTTATATATATATCTTGATTGATGTTTTTTATTTCATCGATATTTATAGTAATTACACTATTTTGGTTCACAACAACTTCTAAAGGAACTTCTAATTCATTTGAAATTTGTTGTACACCTGCAATAACGTAGCTACTAGTGTTGTTAGGAAATTTCCAATAGAAGTCCGTTGGGTTAATATCATACATTTCAGAATCATATCCTTTTTCATGCTCAAACGAGTTTGTTTGGTTAAAAGAAATACCTATTTGGCGATGTAAATTGTTTCCTAATGTATTAGAATAATTCATACCCAACTTTAAGATTGGTAAGCCTAAGTTTGATGACTTTTCTGTTGTTTTCTTTTCACTTTTAAAGAATACAGATTCTCCAGATTCTTTTGTTATGTATTCTCTTTGGCTATTGTTAAAAACAATTTTTCCGTTTGTTGTATTACCTTCAATGAAAAAACCTTGTCCAACAGCAATATACGGTTCTGGAGTCTTGTATTTATCTGCGTATTCTTCGCCACCTGTACTCGGAGCACAAGATATTTGTCCGTCTTCATCTTTAAAAACTATTTTGTCAACAAAAATACTATGGCCATCAGTACTAGAAGTCAATGTAACATTACTACCAGCTTCCATGCATAAAGCAATTTTAAGCTCTTTATATAATAGACCAGTGTTAGGGAATGTAATTTCTCCTCTGTCTACATTGTTAATTTTAATTTTTAATGTTTTATCATAAAAAGATGCGTAGGTTATTCTTAATGAATCTACACCTCTAGAAATATTAGGAAACGTAATATGGTCTTCATTATTTAAAGAAACTACAGAGAAACCTATCATTGGTATTGATATTTCAAATCCATCTCCTTCAAGAGCATCTTCTGCTTCTAAAGTATAATTTACGGGTTCATTTTGGCTAGTAGCGTTTGCTGCAGTACCCATTGTTTTATTTTGAGTAGCGTAACCACCAATATAACCTGCAAAATTATGCCCTGCAGTTCCTTCATCCTCATCTTCTCCTACATGTTGCCAAAAGTATAAGGCACCTGTTATAGAATCTTCGTTATCTTCTATAAATTTTCTAGCATTCATTGCAGATGGAAAAGGATTACCAATTAAGTAAGATTGTCCAGGGTTTATTTCATTAATAGTATTAAACTCACCATCATTTGGTGTACCTACAAATGTGTAGTTTTGTTCTTGTCCGGGTCCTTTAAATATGTAACCATCTCCTTTATTTATAGCTCCGTCTTTATATTTATGCTCCCAATTAGATCTACCGTTGCTGCCTGCAGCATATGTGTATACCCAATAATCTGCTAAAGAAATATCAGTACCATTAACAGCACCATCATAGCCAGAAACATAAGTAATTTCTTTTGGAGTATTAGTTATTGTTCCGTTTCTAAGAACAGTTTCTAAAGTATAGGTGTTTTCTCCTAAAGTAGTTACTGGAGAACTCATATAGTTATAACGATACTTACTAGGTACTTCAGATTTTTGATCAACAAAAAGTAAACCAGAACCAGATACTGTACTTAAACTTGTATGTGTTTGTACTAATTGAGAAGTACCAGATAAACGTATGTTTCCATTTAATTCGATATCATTAGTAACTACTAATAGATTATTTGTTACTAATAATTCTTTAGAAGTGTCTATTTTTAGTTTTCTAGCACTTAATCTATCTGTTGTATGGTTGTAATCTTCATCTATTATAACATAACGAGATCTGTCAGGAAAACCATTATCCCAAGTTCCGTCTAAATTTCTAGTAGTTTCTTTAATTCTATGTAAACCAAGTAATGTGTTTGCATCGGTATTAGAACTTAGTATTTCTGATATTAATAAATCTTGCGGATGTCTTCTTTGGATAATATCTGTAGATATAGCACTATTTACTACATCATAAGTAGCTATTGCATCATCTATAAATACTACCCATTCAGTAGCGTCATAATCTTTATTAGTACTAGTCGTTTCATCTATTCTTACAAATGAAGTTTTGTTGGTAATATTTGAAACAACATCGTATCTGTTTGCCCATGAATAAGTTCCTGAAGCAGCTGAAAGTGTAATGATATCATTAGTTGTGTCATCTAAATCTGTTAACTCATTATTTGTAATTATTGTAGCTGTTGCATTTACATGAGAAACTGTATTTACTGAGTTTTTAAACAATACAGATTCGCCTACTTTTAAAACTGAGTCTACAATATCAGAGACATCTGGTGTAACACCTGTTTGATCGCCTGTAGTATCCTTATATAATTGAATTTTAATAGTATTAGCAGGGATATCTGTAGTTCCTATATTTGTAATTTCAATCCATTTTTCTATGCCAAATTGATATACTTGTGTTATCATAACATCTGCAGCTTCTGGTGCATCTCTATAATCAAGATCACCAGTAGTTGGATTAGTAGGGAGAAGTCATTGTCTTCATCACCAAAAGAATTTTCTAATGTTATTAGGTTTATTACAGTGTTATCTGGGTTTAAACCATCATTTACTGTAGCTCCAGTAATACTAGAATCATCATTGTCATCGAAGTTGTCATCTAAACCATCTTGGTCTACATCATTTCCGCTTAGGATATTGTCTGTATCTCCATTTTCAAAAATATCTGGAATACCATCATTATCTGTGTCTGTATCTAAGTAATCTGGAGTGTCTATACCATCTGTGTTTGTTGGTGTAAGACCAATTGTAGTAACGTTTTCATAAGTGTCATCTACACCGTTTTTATTGATGTCTGTTATTTGGCTACCAACTCCGCTTGGTGCAATATAATCTGCAGTAGTTTGTGCTTCTATATTATCTGGTATACCATCATTATCTGCATCAATATCCAAATGATTTAAAATACCATCATTATCTGCATCACCTTTAGGGTATGAGTTCGGGGTTCCGTTTCCATCAGTATCTTCTCCTGTTAATATTAAAACATTGTCTTTGTTTTCTGAAACACCATCTTGCCCAATATCTCCATCAACAGTATCATTAAAACCATCGTTGTCAGTGTCTACAAAGTCATCAGCTAAACCATCACCGTTTGCATCTTTACCTCCGGCTTCTATAACATCTGGAATACCATCGTTGTCAGAATCTAAATCTTGAGTATTTGGTATTCCATCTCCATCTGTATCTAGGTTTGCAATAGCGATTCCTCCATTATTTACATCATAATGATCATCTAAACCGTTACCATCTGAGTCATTTACTAAGGTACCGTCAGTATTTATATCATCTATTTTACCATTTCCGTCAGTATCTACTCCTCCAGCTTCTACTAAATCTGATATACCGTCGTTATCTGAATCTAAATCTAAAGAATTAGGAATACCATCATTGTCTGTATCTGCACAGTTATTAGCGAAAATAGTTACAAGATCTAAAGCAGCTCCTATACCTATAGATCCACCTGTAGGAGGTGTTGCCTGAAATTCTATTGTTGTTTCTGTGTCATTAGCAACAAAAGCAGTGCTATAGCGATACCATTTTTTAGGACCAATAATTCCGTTTACATTTCCTTCTGCAATACTACTTAGTGTTTTGTTGAAAATACTTACGTTAGAGGTGTTTTTAATGTTTAAATCTAAAGTAACTTCCTGTCCTATAGAATGGCCAATATCTTCTCCCCAATAAAAACTAAGGGTATACGTTGTACCGGGAATTGTAGTAATAGTTTGTGAAAGTATGTTACTAACTCCTCCTGCACTTTTATCGTTGTTACCAAGAACATCTAAGTATTGTTTTCCGTCATATGCATCTGCAAAGATATTAGTAGACCAACTTGGAGATTGACCACCAACCCAACCATCTAGGTTTTGAGTGTAATTCCATCCTTTTAGTGTATTTGTATTAAATGTAGTTCCTATAAATGTACCAGATGCATCTGTGTAACCATTAGGGAATTCTGTAACACTAGAAAAATCTTGAAGTTCGAAACTTCCGTTTATAACTAAGTTTCCACAACCTTCATCAGTATCTAAAATACCATCATTATCATCATCTAAATCAATACTGTCTATAACACCATCTTTATCTGTATCTATACAAGACGAGGTTCCAGAAATTGTAATTGTTAAATTACAATTAGCATCATTTATATCTGTAACAGTTACTGTTTTGTCTAAACCATCTGCACCGTTTGTTATTATAAAAACTGTATCGGTATTATAAATACCTGTAGTAGCAGTTGTACCTGATATTACATAAGAAGCACCTATGTTACTTCCTTTTAAATTTAATGTAAATTGTAAATCGTTTTCATTAGTGCAAGTACCAATTATAGTGTCTGGTTCTGTTAAAGAACAAGGTATTGTTCCGTCTAAATTAGCACAAGTTTCTTCTGTATCTTTTGGGTTTTTACAATCTGTACCCGTACAGTTATATGTTACTGTATTATCTATAGTTCCGTTTTGTATTGGAGTACCACTAAAAGAATATGAGAAATCTAAATTAGGACCAACATTACCTGAAATAGGGGATTGGCTACCAATTTTTATATAACCCGTTTTAGACTCTGATGTTAATGGACCAGTAACGTCTCCACCTCCTTGTATTTTTTGATTAACCTCTGCGTAGCCTTCATTATAAAGTTCTCCAGTTAAATTGATATCTCCATTTACATATAATTTTCCGTAATTTCTAAAAATAGCAGATGATACACCTAAAGATAAAGCACCACCTGTAATGTTAAAAGTACCAGTATTAACAACAAGTCCATTATTATTAAATGCTTGTTTTGATGTAAGTACACCACAGTTAACAAAAGTAATATTAGCACCAATTTGAGAGTTATTTGTAATAATCATTTCATTTTGATTTCTAATTTGACTAAGACCTACAGAAGATGCATTCATTTCTGTACCAATAATTACTTTACCAAGGTTATCAAATTCATTTTCAGTAGCGCCTCCAAACTGCAATGATTTACTGATGTTTATTGTACCTTCATTGTAAATTTTATTTTTAGCACCATTAAAACTAATAGTATTTAAAGCAGTAAGTTTTCCTTTACTACCTATTTCTATTGTAATATTAGCACTCAACTGTGGATTTTGATCGAAAATTAATTCACCGTTTTGTATTATAAAAGAAACATTTCCTGTTGAGGTTGCATTGGCTACTTTTAATGTGCTACCATCAGAAATACAAATTACTGCGCCATCGTTAAATTTTGCACCACTTCCGTTACTAACGCTAATATTACCTATAACACGGGTAACACCAGACGAAAAGGTATAACCATTACTTTGGTTACTATTTAAAGTGTAATCATAAGCATCACATTGTGCATTTGTATTGGAAATTGAAGATAATGCAACTACTAAAAATAATAATAAAGAAGATTTTAATTTAAAAGAAATTAATTTTTGAAATAATTTTCTTTTTTTTAGGGGGTTAATCATGTAGTAAATTTTAAAAGATATAATAGTTGCTCTTAATTAAGCACCTCTTATATGACCTACATAAGTTAAATAAGTCACATTTAAGTTTTTATTCATAAATTAAAAAGTGGATTATCTGTTAAATTATTACTTATTTCTAGTTATTTCTTATAGTTTCTTCTTTTTACCATGTAAATATTTGTTATATGTTTAAATAAAAAATATTTCATTTTTTTTTTGAAAATTGCATATTTATGCTTTACTAAGTTGGTTTTAACTTAGTAAAGTATTCGTGTAACAAAAAAAAAGCTGAATAACGATTTTGTTATTCAGCTTTAATTAATAGTATTCTATTGAGTTTATTTTACTCTATAACCACTTTTTATTAGTTTCACCTTTATTGGTTTTCATTTTTACAATGTATATACCTGTTGGTATTTGCGTTTTAATTTTTAATTGGTACGTATCTTTTTGTTCTTTAATATTCGATATACTTACTTTTTTACCAAGGATATCAAACAATTCTACTTTAGAAATTTCTACTTCATTGTTTTTAGAAATTACAATTTGTTTTTATTATCAGCATAAATACTAGTCTTTGCAGCTAATAATTCGTCTTCTACATCTAAACTACTATTAGGTGTAAAAGCAAGTACAAATCTATCAGGATGTACCTCTTTATTTAAAGTTAATGTAGCTTTACCTTCTGTAATATTATATGAAGTTCCGGTAAGTTTATTCTCAAATAAATTAGTTTATATGAGTTTTATTATATTTTATAAAATGAAACTTACATAGTATTCTAAAAGTATACTAAGTTAAGTAGGTTGTGAATCTTGGTTATTCATTAATATATGAATTTATTTTAATAAAAAACATTTTTTTATGTAATGAACTATATTTTTATAGACTAATGGTTTAAAATTATTTTAATATAGTTTTAAGTTTCTTTGAATTATAAGCAAAAAAAAGACTCAAATAGAAAAGAGATTAGTTTTGTGGGGACGCAACTAATAATTACATTAAAAGAAGAAAAATTTTCAGATAAAACTTCTGATAAATAATCTTTTCTATTTTAAGTCTTAAGATTTAGTCTTCTTATTAAGTAAAATAAGAAGACTAGGTTAAATTACTCTACTACTACTTTCTCATTCATAATGCCTTTACTGGTATTCATTTTAACAATGTAAATTCCCGTTGGTATTTGCTTTTTAATATCTAATTCATACCTGTTTTTTTGTTCTTTAATATTCCAAATACTTACTTTTTTACCAAGAATATCATAGAGTTCTACTTTATTAATTTCTATTTCATTGTTTTTAGAAATAATAATTTGCTTGTTTTTATTATCAGCATAAATATTTGTTTGGTTTGTTAAGAAATTATCTTCTAAACTAAGTGCAGTATTTTCTGGTGCAAATGCCAATACAAAACGGTCTGTATAAGTGCCTTTCTGTAACTGATACACAGCACTCGCATTATTTATTTGTTGTGTTTTACCTGTAAGTTTATCTTTTATAAATACTTCTTTGTTAATGTTATTAATATCATCAATGTTAATAGTGATGATACTATTTTTGCTTACCACAATTTCTAACGGTACTTCTAATGCATCAGATATTTCTTGTACCCCAGCAATTACATAATTGTTAGCATCGTTTGGAAACTTCCAATAGAAGTCTGTAGCATTGGTGTCGTACATTTTAGAATCAGATCCTTTTTCATAAGCAAATGAATTTCTTTGATTAAAAGAGATTCCTATTTGTCTATGGAAATTACTACCAACTGAAGTAGCATAATTCATACCTAATTTTAAAAGAGAAGAGTCATCATTATTTGTTTTTGCTGATGTTTTCTGTTGGCTTCTAAAAAACACAGATTCTCCAGTTCCTTTTGTAATGTACGCTCTTTGGCTATTGTTGAATTTAATTGTTCCGGTAGCACTACCTTCTACAAAAAATCCTTGTCCAACTGCAATAAATGATTCTGGGTTTTTGTATTTTTCTTTGTAGTCGATGCCTCCTGTGTTAGGGGTACATGCTGTTTCTCCATCTGTGTTTTCAATTATCAATTTATCAACCTTAATAAAGTTTTTATCGTCGATAGAGGTTAATGTAATGTCACTACCTGCTTCTACACATAAAGTTATTATTTTTTCTTCATAAAAATTACTAGAGTTCTCAAAAGTAATTTCTGTTCTATCTATGTTATTTACTTTAATTTTTAAATTTTTATCAGCATTAGACGCATAGATTATTCTTAATGTATCTATAGTATTAGAAATGTTTGAGAATTTAATATAGTCGGTTTCGTTTAGTGAAATGGATCTATTAGGCATACCTATTGCATCTACTAATCCTGAGTATTCTGCGTTTTCTGCTTCAAGCGGAATTGTTACAACTTCTTGCGGATTGGCTACATAGGCATTGGTAGCCATGTCTTTATTTTGAGTAGCGTAACCACCAATATACCCGCCAAAGTTATGACCTGCTGTTCCTGAAGTATTATTTTCTCCCACATGTTGCCAAAAATAGATGGTTCCTGTAATTGCACTATTATCATCTATAAACTTTCTAGCATTCATAGCAGAAGGGAAAGGGTTTCCTACTAAATAAGATTCGCCTAAACTTATTTCATTCTTTGTTTCAAAGCGACCGTCATTAGGTGTCCCAGCAAAGGTGTAATTTTGTACTTGTCCTGGGCCCTTAAAGATATAACCATCACCTCTTGTTATTTCTCCATCATGATATTTATGTACCCAATTAGATCTTCCGTTACTACCGGCTGCATAGGTATAAACCCAGTATTTTGCTATTGAAATACCACTTGCGTCTACACTACCGTCATATCCTTCAATAAAAGTAATGTCTTTAGGTGTATTAGGTGTTGTACCATCTTTAAGCACTGTTTCAAGAGAATAGGTGTCTGGTTTAGGGTTAATAAGCGTTCCTGAACTAGTAACTGGAGAACTCATATAATTGTAACGATATTTACTGTCTACTTCAGATTTTTGATCTACAAATAATGTACCTATAGTTCCTAAAATACTACTTGTAATAGTGCTAGTACTCGTATGTGTTTGCACTAATTGAGCATCTGCACCCGACAATCTAATGTCTCCGTCTAATACAATACCATTTGTAACCACTAACAGATTATCTGTTACTCTTAGTTCTTGATTAGAATTTACATCTAATTTTCTAGCACTTAATCTACTTGTAGTGTGATTGTAAAACTCGTCAACTACAACGTAACGAGATCTGTCTGGATAACCATTATCCCAAGTACCATCTGCATTTGTCTTTGTTTTTTTAATTCTATGTAAACCTAACAGCGTATTTGCATTCGCATTAGATTCTAATATTTCAGAGATTAACGGGTCTTGAGGATGTCTTTTAGTACTGGTAATGTCATCACCATAACCAGATTGGTATGTTGTTATTGCATCATCTATAAAAACGACCCATTCACTTGCATCATAATCTTTGTTAGGTGTTAATCTTTCATCAATTCTTACAAGAGAGGTTTTGTTGCTGATATTAGAAACAACATCGTATCTATTTGTCCAAGAAGAAATACCTGTAGAGCCTGAAAGTGTAATTATATCATTAAAAGTATCGTCTAAATCGGTTATAGCTGAATTTTCAATAATATTTGTAGTTTCAATATTTGTAATAGTGGTATTTCCGCTGTTTTTTAACAATACAGATTTTCCTACTTCTAAGATGGTATTTATCTTTATTGAAGAAGTACTTAAAGGAGTGATAGGAAGTGCTATCAAATCTGCAATTGTTTTGTCTTTATATAATTGAACATTAATTGTATTTGCAGGAATATCTGTTGTACCAACATTGGTAATTTCTATCCATTTTTCATTACCAAACTGATATACTTGTGTAATCATAGCATCTGCCATTATTACAACCGGAATAGAGGTAAGGTATAGAGTAGCTTTGTTGCATGTTATTGGAGAGCCGTTATCACATACTTCATATATTACAGGAACTGTTCCTATAAAATCTGGTTCTGGTACAAAAGTATATCTACCGTCAATATTTATTTTAATATTCCCAATACCTGCAATATCTATCGCTGTTCCGGGAGTAATTGTTGTTCCATTTATAGAAGCAGTAGTAATATTTTGATCGTCACTTTCTGGGTCAAAATCATTGTCTATTACATTTCCAGTCATGGTATCTCCTTGTGGAGCAGAATTAGCATCATCATTTGCAAAAGTTGTGTTTCCAAAATTAGAAATCACATCTATGTTAAGTATTGCTGTATCTGTACCACCATTTCCGTCACTAATGGTGTAGGTAATATCATTTACAGTACCTGTAAACCCTGTTTCAGGAGTAAAAGTGTACGTTCCTTCGTTGGTCATTGTTATGGTTCCGGCTACATCAACAGGGTTTCCGTTTAAGTCCTTTCCAGAAACTGTTTGCCCTGCTCCAGAAATTGGGAATGTTGTTACTGTAGTTTCAGTAGTAATAGTAGTACCACCAGAATTAGTAGTTACATCGGTAGTTATACTAATTACTGTTAATTCATCTCCATCAGGATCACTATCATTAGATAGTATTTTTCCATTAATAATAGGAGTATTTAATTCTGTTGTATTTACATCATTTTGCGCCGTTGGCGGATTATTACCCGACAGAATATTCGGAATAACTTCAATAGATAATAGTGCGGTATCAGAAATATTACCAGCACCAGTTCCTGTATAAGTTACAGGATCTATACTTCCTGTAAATTCTGCAGCTGGTTTAAAAGTATAAGTTCCATCACCGTTAATTGTTAACATACCAGCATTAGCCACTGCATTTCCGTTTTTATCTTTACCAGAAACTTGTTTAGGAGTTCCTAAAACAAAACCATCAGCGGTTACGCTTAATACACCTTGGTCGTTGGTTGTTAATTGTCCATCAACCTCAACGTCTTGTGGAGTTTGATTGATGTCATTTTCAGCAATAACAGCAGCAGGAATAGAAGTAAGGTACAAGGTTGCTTTGTCACATGCTTGTGGAATTCCATTATCACATTTAGTATACGTTACAGTTACTGTTCCAATAAAGTTAGGGGTTGGTATAAAGGTATAGCTACCATCAGTATTTATTTTAATATTCCCTATATCTGCAACATCTATAGCAGTTCCGGGAGTAATCGGTGTACCATTTACAGAAGCACCAGTAATCATTTGACCATCATTTTCTGGGTCAAAATCATTATCTATTACATTTCCAGTCATAATATCTCCTTGTGGAGCAGAATTAGCATCATCATTGGCAACGGTTGTGTTTCCGTAATTAGGAACCACATCTATTGTAAGAATAGCTGTATCTGTACCACCATTTCCATCACTAATGGTGTAGGTAATATCATTTACGGTACCTGTAAAACCATTTTCAGGAGTAAAAGTATACGTTCCATCGTTGGTCATTGTTATGGTTCCTGCTACATCAACAGGATTTCCGTTTACGTCTTTACCAGAGACTGTTTGTCCTGTGCCAGAAATAGGGAAAGTTGTTACTGTGGTTTGGGTAGTAATGCCGCCAGAATTTGTAGTTACATCGGTAGTAATACTGATTACTGTTAATTCATCTCCATCAGGATCGCTATCGTTAGATAGTATTTTTCCATTGGTAATTGGAGTATTTAATTCTGTTGTATTTACGTCATTTTGCGCCGTTGGTGGATTATTACCTGGCAGAACGTTTGGTATTACCTCAATAGATAATATTGCGGTATCGGTAGCTCCTTGATTACCAGTTCCTATGTAGGTTATAGGATCTATAGTACCTGTAAAATCTGTAGCAGGCATAAAAGTATAAGTTCCATTACCGTTAACAGTTAACATACCTGCATTTGTAATAGGATCACCGTTTTTGTCAATACCAGAAACTTGTTTGGCAGTTCCTAAATCAAAGTGAGAAACAGTTACGCTTACTACACCTTTATCATTGGTAATTAATTGACCTGATACAGAGGTGTTTTGTGGTGTTTGATTGATATCATCTTTAGCCACAATAGTAATTGGTAATGATGTAAGGTATAAAGTAGCTTTGTCACATACTTGTGGATTTCCATCATCACATTTTGTATATATTATAGCAATTGTGCCTACAAAACCTGTTATAGGGGTAAAAGTATAAGTACCATTTTCATTTAATGTTAGATCACCTACATCTGGAATGTTTGTTAATACATTAGTATTAATATTTATGCCGTTTAGAGTAGCACCAGTTACCTTGTGTAAATCTCCTTCCGGATCAAAATCATTATCTAATACATTTCCATTCATAGTATCTCCTTGCGGAGCAGAATTTGCATCATCATTAGCAAAGGTTGTGTTTTCAAAATCTGGTTTCACAGATAAGCTAAGAATAGCGGTGTCTTTTCCTTCATTTCCATCACTAATCGTGTAGGTGATGTCATTTACAGTACCTGTAAAACCTATTGCAGGTGTAAAAGTATATATACCATTTTCATCAAAAGTGATTGTACCAGCTACATCTACAAGGGTTCCGTTTAAGTCCTTTCCAGAAAGTGTTTGTCCTGCTCCAGAAATGGGGAATGTTGTTACTGTAGTTGGAGTAGTAATAGAAGTACCGCCAGAATTATCGGTTAGATCGGTGGTAATACTAATTAATTTTAACGTATCACCATCAGGATCACTATCGTTAGATAGTATTGTTCCATTGGTAATTGGTATATTTAATTCTGTAGTGTTTACGTCATTTTGCGCCGTTGGCGGATTATTTCCTGGTAAAATACTTGGAATTACTTCTATAGTTAATATTGCGGTATCTGTAACGTCATCTGCACCAGAACCGGTGTAAGTTATCGGGTTAATTGTACCTGTAAAACCTAATGACGGTGTAAAGGTATATGTACCGTCAGAATAAATAAGTAGGGTACCTGCATTGGTTACTGGATCTCCATTTTCATCAACACCTGGTACGTTTGTAATTGTTACAGTTCCTTGGGTTCCAGTAACTGCTGGAGGAACTAGATAATCAGTAGTGCCTACTTTTACAATCGTTACACTTGTTACATTTTCATCATTTGTTAATAATGCACCATCAACGGGTATATTTTTAGGTGTTTGATTGATATCGTTTACAGCATTTACAGCAGTATTACATTCAGTACTTTGAATATCTTTATTTGTAGAAGTACCAATTGCTTGCGATGCGCCTCCTGGTTGCCCATTGTTGTCAATTGCTTCTTTAAGTCTGTTGTTTGAATCTAAGTCCGAGAAGTTGTAATTACCATCTCCTTCTATAGCATCAGGACAACCATCATTGTCACTGTCTGTATCTAAATAATCTGGAATGTTGTCTCCATCGGTATCTTGATGCCTACAAGCGCTTAAATTACCGATCATTATATACCCATCGTTTTGTGTACCGTCTGCAAAAGTGTATGAGATGTTTATTTTATCTATGCCATTAACTTTGGTATGAATATCCATAAGAACATTATAGTCTGGTGGTGTTCCGCTACCACTAGCTTTAAAAACATTATTACCTAAGTAGGTATAACCTTCTGGAATGGTAAAATCGGAAGCTTTTAAAATATAAGTTGTAGCATCTGATAATATTAGATCTATGGTAACTTGTTCACTTTTTCCAGAACCTGACGTACCTTCATCTAAATCTCCTATTTGAAAAGCAAGATTATTTACGTTTTCTGCAAAATCTATGGTTGCAATAACTGGTATTCCAGCTGTTTGACCATTATGTCTTATACGCCATCCCGAAAAATTAGATCCAGTTCCATGGCTTCCATTTGATGTATTTGTATCATCTGCTAATGTCGCTGCAGATGCTATAGCAGCATTAAAAGTAGTGGTTCCAAAAGGATGAGGGTTTGTTACGGGAGTTGTTAAAGTTGGAGAAACAGTTCCAATTGGAGTTCTAGTCCAATCATTAGATAAGATCTCTATACATTGTCCTTCAACGGTATCTAATATACCATCGTTATCATCATCATTATCACAAATATCATTTATACCATCATTATCTGTATCTGGTAAATTAGGGTTAGTACAATAGTTTGCAATTCCAAAATTATTTTCACAATCAGAAACATCTGAATCGTTAAAAATAGCGTTCTTGGTAGCTGATGTAGTTATAGAATAATCGGCTGGTAAAGTTGTTTCATCAACTTTTACAAGATAATTTGTAGTTATTGGTAATCGATAATTTACTACAAGGCGTGGTGCTTTGCTTGAGCTACGATCAAACGATTGAGCTACTCTAGTTCCGTCACCTACCACTAAAATTGCAATAGCATTATTTGGAGTCCAATTAGGTCTATCTACTATTTTTTTGATAATGGCTCTAATATTAGGTGAGTTATAAGTTGAATTAGCAGTCCAAGATGGAACGGAAGTCCAAGGTACAGTAGCCGTCGTTTTAGTACGTGATGAAGTGTTATTTGTTGCAGTAGTAAATGTAGGAGCGTTATCTACAGCATCTGCAGAAAAAACAAGGTTGGTAGATCCACTATTAGATGTTTCTGCTGTAAATTCTATATAAGCATTGGTTATAATTGCACCTTTAGGGATATCCATGTTTTGAAATCTCATACCTACAGTTCGTGCAGTTCCACTAAAGGTTCCTAAATCTAGACTGGTACTTGTAAGAAGTGGTGTTCCTCCAGCTGAATCTTCCTCAACATCATCAGAACTTTGTGAAACCCTCTTAGAAACAGCATTAACAGTACCTGTTGGTATTGTTAATTCTACGGAATAATTTCCATTAGCATCTGTTATGCTTGTACTTTTTAGAGGTTCTCCAGTATCAACTAAATCATTTTTATTAGTGTCTTCATATAAATTTATAGTGATACCATTTTTACCTTTTTCACCAGTATCAAAATTAGCATTTAAGGAATCATCCATAAACACAGTACCGCTTATTTTGTTTTTTCCTGCACTAGCAATAGAACAACCTACTGGTACCCTTACTTTAGCAACATCACAGATATCTGGAAAATCGCTAGAGCAAATTCTATATTCAAACTCATCTACACCAGAAAAACCAGGGTTTGGGGTATAGGTAACTGTACCATCTCCATTGGTAACTACTGTTCCATTAGTAGGTTGTAATACGCCTAATGTTGAAACTGAAGAGGGATCTATAGTACATAAAAAACCGACATCATTATTATCAAGGTCAATAGTTACGGGTGTGTTTATTAAGGTTCCTTTTAAGTCATCATTTGCGAATAAAATTTGTTGTAAACATCTTGGTTCCAATACGTATCCCACATCTTGCGAAGGTGATCCTGTTGGTGTGGTAGTACCATTCGCATAAGGGTCTTGCCCCCAAACAGCAGCAAAAGGTACGTCGTTACAAGTGTAAATAGCTACTCCACTTTGGTCGTTACCTGGGGCATAAATTTGATAGGTTTCGAGCGCGTTTAACGAAATTACCTGATCATAAGGCAGGTTACAACCATTTGCGGGTGTATTTGGAGCAGTTGTTACGTTTCCATTATATTTTATATAGATGGTGGTACTTGCTGTTGGCGTAATCCAAATTGGATTATAGTTTGCTGTTAAATCACTAGATCCAGGTGCCCAAGCAACACTTGCAAAGGTTGTTAATCGATTACTAGCAATAAGGTTATAAGACCAATCGTAAGTAGATCCATCGGAATCAGCATCGGTTACAGAAATTGCGGTAAAAGCTTTACCACTTGCACTTTTAAATTTATAACCAGTGGCTACTCTTGGTAACGCTAAATAATTAGAACCATTAGCTGGTAACACAACACTACCAGAGGCATTTGTTCCAGAAGTATAGTTTACGGTTATAGGTGTGTCTAAACTATTTGTAAAAAAGACATAAACTGGTGCAGTGGATAACGTAGTATATACTGGTGTGTAGTAAGTGTCACTGTAATATTCACCAGGTAAAAGTGCTAGGTTACGTGTTCCATAAGTGTCAATTCCTCCAAATAGTAAATCAATCCCTACAGGATGGGTTGCGGTAACAATAGCACCAGATTTAATATCGTTAGCCTTGTTTATGTCACTAGCTTTTCCAGGTGTAGAAGCAGTTCCGTCATAAAACCAAACCTCTCCTTCATTTAGGGTGCGTGTTAAGTCAACCGTATTGTCACCATCGTAATCTAAGCTAACAACAGTACCATCGGTTGCTGCTCTAATAAATAAAGCAGTGTATTTAAATGCGGATGTGCTACCTAATGTAATGTTTTCTCCAAAAGGAATCACAAAAAGTTCACCGAAACGACTTGTATCAAATACATTTGTTTTTGCATTTTGAACATCAAATAATTGAGCATTTCCACCCTGAGGAGTGGTGTCTCCAGATATTTTTGATATGGCAACGTCAGACGAAGTTAACAGTTTGTCTTTTCCATCATACTTAATTTCTACTGAATTTCTTGGGTTATAAGCAAATGTTTCATCTATAAGTATGTATCCACCTGCTGGAATTATATCCGTTGGATATCCTGGAGCCGCACCATTAGTTAGATCTCCATCTCCCCATGTTTGGGTTGTAGATTGACTAGGTATATTAATATCTGTTTCATAGCCATCCTCCCAATGATCGTAGGTTAAGGTAGTATTAGGGTATGGGAATTTAATACTAAGTATGGTTCTTACATGATTAGTACTATTCATATAATTAGTACTAGCAGCACTAATAAGCGATTCTCTTAACATGTTTGAATCTTCCGGAAAAGGTAAATAAAATGTTTTATTATTCGTTGCTTCCAAACATGGGTCTCCCGTTACTGCTTCTACTGTAACAGTTACCACGGCTGTATCGCAAACTGCATTTGGGCCATTACTACAAACTTGGTAAGTAAAGGTTTCGGTACCAGCAAAGTTACCATTAGGCAAGTATAAAACTTTTCCGTTATCATCTACTTGTACGTTACCATTTACAGGCGGAACGGTTATGGATACGGTAGTAATATCTATATCACATTCATCATTGGCTAAAACATTAACCGGAATAGGTCTTCCTTGAAGCCCTGTTACAGCATCTGCATTTGCAATTATAGCTGTACTAGAAATTATTAAGTTTTTGGTTTTAGGACCATTACAACCGGCTGCTGTAGCGGTAATTGTTGCGTTTCCATTAAAAAGGGCACTCCAAGTAACTGCTCCTGTTGCAGAATTAATTGATCCTGCAAGAAGCGGACTTAATGAGTAAGTAATACCTGTTGTATGAGTTGCTGTAGCTGCATAAGTTGTTGTTGCAGCACCTTTACATCTACTCGTAGAAATGGCAGCCGAAAAAACTGGTGTTTCTACGTTAGGTGTAGTTGTAACAGTATGTGTAGACGTTTTTGGTCCGCCACAACCAGTTGCGTTAGCTGTTATTATTGATATACCTGACCAACCGGCAACATAAGTAACTATTCCATTAGTGGTGTTTATAGAATTACCACCTATTATACTTGCTGTGTCTAAACTATAACTAATGTTTGTTGCGTTCGCAGCTGTAGCTGTATAAGCTTTATTTTCGGCAGCTTGACAACGTGTAGAGGTTGCGCCTAAATTAAATACTGGAGCTTCAATAAGCGGTGAGCAGATATCAAAACTAAGTGGTTTTGTGGCTGTTCCTGTACCTTCGAATCCTTCTTCTGCGGTTGCAGGAATTGAGTATGTGCCTCCTAATCCTGTAGTGTTCCACACGTATTCATACGTTCTTGTACAATCTATTGTTGCTACAGAAGTTGCTGTTACTGGGGCTCCTAAAATATTAATTTTTAAACCCGTAATGTCATTATATCCAAACGGACTTGTTACTGTTGCTCTTAGATAAGTTGGAGTACCTGCACTAGCTCCTGTAATGATGTTACCACCTGGATAAGGTGCGTCATAAACAGCATAGGATGAAATGTCTATATACGTAGAAAGAGGTAAATCTATTTTTGAAGGTTTTGTTTGGCTATCGTAATCTATTTTAAACGTAACATTAGGCTGAGCTGTAGTTATTTTTAAAGTGATTGCTTGTCCTGCAGGTATGATTGCATTAGAACTCAAATAGCCACTCCAATTTAAGATACCACCACTATAATTAGGGTTTGTTAAGGTTACAATATTAGTAGTACCATACTGTAAAATAGCTGTTATGTTAGGGTTTGCTGGCATAGTACCACTATCTATATTTACATAAGTTGATACACCTATTGGAGTACCTGCGTCTATACCTAAAGGGCTACATAATACTGGGGTTTGAGTAAAAGATACCGTTTTTAAATTTGAGGTAGATAATGGGTTTAAAACAAGTGATACTTGCGCATATTCGTCCTCACCACCAGACCAAGACATGGTACCGTTAGCGGGTGCTGTTGCCGTACTTGCTGCACCAATTAGGTCATTATTATCTGGGCCTAAGTCCCATTGAGTTGTTTGTCCACTCCCTGCAAAGTGTGTGTGGTCGTGATAGTCTTTTTTCCAAACAATAGCATCTAGTGCCATTCCATTTGTTGGCACGGTAACGGGTGTAGAAAAAGAAGTAGCATCACCATAGTTTCTATTATATGAGCTTGTAGGGTTGCTTAAATTTACATTATTAAAACTAATGGCCCCAGCAGCAGCTAATTTACTTCCATCATCTGCAATATAAAAAGCTACAGTATGGGTTCCTATGACTGGATTTGCTATTCCCCACATTTCAACCTTATATTTTTCATTGTCTGTATATTCCCAATATAAAAAATCCATCTGGATGCTGTTATAGGTCATTGATGTGATATGAGAATCAAAGCCATCACTTTCATGAGACACTGCAACAATTAAATATTGATTGGCAGCGGTGGTATTATGTGTAAATGAATGGTTATTTTTTTTATCCGTTGTATTGGTGTACGTTGTTTTATTAGCTACAGAAACAGCAGGTATTGTATGCGAAATACTAGCCGAAGTAGCAGTCGTTGCATCATTTGTAGCTACGGGGTCTACTCTATCTAATGCATTAGTACTTGTTAGGTAAAGTTGTTTTACAGCTGTGGTTTGGGCAGTACTATTTGCTATAGCATAGGCCGTATTATTATTTAAAAAGTTAACAGAAGAATTAAAGTTGAATGTTTCTTTTGTAGGTTCGTCTCTGTAAATAAGAGGAGTATATACCGTTTTTGTAGAAGTGGTTAAGTTGTTTTCTACCACATTAGTATCTGTACTTACATTTACACTATTGTTAGTTGTTTGAAGTCTAACCTTATTTTTTAAGTGACGTGCATGTTTTGATTTTACATCACTTGTTGAACTTATATTTTGTGCAGCTAAATTTTGAAAAGCAAACAATGTAAAAACCAAAAAGGTATTACGGATTAAATTTAGTAAGCTACAATTAGAAGTAATTTTAAAAGAAATACTATTAACTTTGTTAGAATAAAATTGTTTCATAATTTTTAAAATTCTTTTTTTTCTTGATCAGTTTTTATTGTTCATAATTTAAAACCATGAACAGAAATTTATTTTAGCACGTAAAATCATAACCAAATTAATGATGAATATGGATATTTTTTTCGTAGCTGTTTTTACACCATTTTAAAGGTGTGTTTTTTTTGGGGGAAAATATTTTGTGGGGACCTTTCTATCTACATTATTAAATAGTAAAGCAAAATTATATATAGTAATTTAAATAGAAATTAATTTAAAAAAGTATTTTCTTCAAACCTCTTCAATATCACTACGCACTTACTACTCACTCGATGTTTTCTTATAGATATTGGTAATTTTATTGTGTTTATTTGTAAAATGTAGGACTCAATTTATTTTAAAATTAATTATTAAAATTGTTCTTTGAGGGTATTTAAAAAGAAAAAATGGTACCTTTTTTTAGTTGAAATTATTTAAATAAGCACAGTCTTTTTTTAGCTTTTGGTTTGTTTTTTCTGAGTCGCGTGAAACTGTATTTATTACAATTATTTTGATTTGAAGTGCTATATTTTACAAATTAAGGATATAAAAAAGATGCAACATAAATTTATGAGTGACATTTCAGGCTTCATAACTTAATTTAATATTTATAACTTACAGTATAATTATTAGGTTCTGTTTTGTATTAAATTTCTCTTATAATTTGAATGAGACAATTGTTATTTCTGTTTCTTAAAATAGAGTTCATAAAAATAGAGGAAATAAAAAACAGTGAAAATTTTCACTAGTTTAAAGTTACTACTTGATATTTTAGTCTTATTTTTTACCTGTAGAAAAGTTTGAAAAAGGGTAGGGAATACTCTTTTGCATAATTGCTTGTTTATTTAATGTATCGCTAAGGTTATGTTTGTGTTTTTTGGTAAAATATTAGATATTTAATAAGTAAAAGTTTGTTTTTATCAATAAAAAACTATATTATTGATATGTCTAATAAAATCTACTAAATTAGTTTTTAGAGTTTTATATAAATTAGATTTAAGATAATTGCTATGTTATTTTACTAAAATAGGGACAAACATCATTGTGTAGTTATTTTAGGTAAGAATTGTATTTTTAACCTTAAGTAATGATATAAATAAGTTTATGAATTTTTTAATCCCCCGAAAAAATGAAAAGAAAAACAACTCAAAAATGGTTCACTCTTTTATTCGTTCTAAGTATTTTAAATACTTCTGCAGAGAATAATAAGGAGGTGAAAAGACTTACTAACAAGTCTACAGCTACTAAAACAATACTTATTGTTGATACTATTGGTAAACCTCCGGAGAACCAAGTAGTAACTTTAATGAATAATCATACTTGTTTTAATATGGTTATCAAGGTGAATAGCAAATACCGTCTATTGCAAGTTGATAAGACAAAGCGTAGAAATCTAAGGGTAGCGTAATAGGTAATTGACTAGGTATAGTATAGTCCTGTAAAAAATTACCCTATTTATTATTTTATTAAAATTCATAACAAACACAATGTTTAGAATAATTATTCTGAGGATAAGATTATATATATAATTTTATCCTAGAAGAATAGCATACAAAAAGTTTATAAATTTTTTAATTCCCCGAAAAATGAAAACAACAACAACTCAAAAATGGTTCACCCTATTGTTCGTTTTAAGTATAATAAATATTTATGCTACGAATGATAAGGCAAATGGTCTTGAAGGTCCGCCTAAGACAAAAACAACAAAAATTTCACCAACAAAATTACTTGCAGTAAATACCCTTGCAGATTTACCCAAAAACCAAATTGTACCCTTGGTTAATGATCTTACTTATTTTGATGGAGTTATTGCAGATGGTTCTAATTCATGTATTGATCTTGGACTTGCAGGTCTGTTATGTACTTCTGATGCATGGTCTGGAGATGGAGCAAATGCGGTGGATAATAATATAACTACAAATTCTACATCAACGACTACTGTAGCAGTGTTAAACCCTAGTTCTTCATTAACAATTACAGCTCCTTCTGCATTAGGGGATTTTCCTGCAGGAACTTATGCAGGTTTTAATATTGGTACAGGATTAGATGTTTTAAGTACAATTACTATTAAGTTATTCAATGGTAATACTCAAGTAGGAGGTGATTTTACTCCTTCTAGTGATTTACTATCTTCAATTATAGGACTTGGTGCATCTAAGGTAAATATTGGTTTTGTAGCACCAGGAGATTTTAATAAAATGACTATTACCATTAGTGGTGTTCTTGGAGGTTTAACGGTTAATTATCCATTTGTAAAAATTTATAAAGAAGAAACTACAACACTTGATTGTAATGAAGAGAAAGTAATTGCAGGGCCTGATTATCCTATGGCAATAGATGAAGTGGGGGTTACAGGACTTAATCTTAGTTTAGGTGATGTTGTAGCAAATGCAGATTATGTAATTGATTCAGATAAAAATAATCATGCTACTTTAAATGCAGGAGCAATAGGTGTTAGTGTTGCTGCTTCTTCTTTTTTATCAGTAAAAAAACAGCCAGATTATGTAACAAGTGTAACTACTCCTTTTGCGGCAGGTACGTATGCTGGTTTTAATGTGACTTTAGCCAACTTATTAGATGTAGGTGTTTTAGATAATATTATAATTACCACTTATTTAAATGATGGAATACGAGAAACAAGTGTTGGAAACACCAATCTTATAAATGCACCACTTTTAGGTGCTGCGTCACAAAATAGAGGGTTTATAACTACTTTAAGTTATGATGAAATTAGAATTACTGTTTCTAAGCCTGCTGGTGTTACTTTAGGAGAGGTTCAAGTAAATTATCCTATTATAAAAGAATACTGTTCGGCAGCGGCTTTAACTTGTAATGAACAAGTAGCGTGGACAAATACCACTTATCCTGTAGAGGTTTATAATCCTGGAGATACAGGTTTAGTAAGTGCGGGTATTAGTATTGATGGCTTAGATAATATTATAAATTCAGATACAGATGACTATGCAGAATTAGGTTTAAATATAGATGTTTTAGGAGCTTTAGAAATAGGTGTTTATGATGTTTTAGACAATTATGCAGCTACAACAACGAATCCTTATTATGTGGGTTTTGTAATAGAGTCAGAATCACTAGTGGCAATAGATGTATTAAGTAATACTACTATTTCTACTTATCTAAATGGAACTTTGGTAGAGTCTAAGTCAGGAGGTACTCTTTTGGTAGGTGCGCCTTTGTTAGCTGCAGAAAACAAGCAGACTATTGGTTTTCCTGCTACGGGAATTTTTGATGAGGTAAGAATTAAGTTTGCAGCACCAGTCGCTGCTGTAGATTTAGGTACCATTAAAATATATAATAGTGTCATTCAAAAAATGTGCAGTACAACGTTAGAATGTAATACGTCTTACAATTTAAGTTCTCCAACATTTTCAACCTATATAGATTTTCAACAGACAGGTGTTTCGGGATTAGCATGTGTAGGTTGTAGTGTTGTTAATGCAGGTAATGTAATAACAAGTGACGATACAGATTATGCAACAATTAATGTTTTAGCAAGTGTCGGAGGCTCTGCTAGTTTAACTGTAAGAGATGCAACGAATAGTTTCCCTGCTGGATCATATGCTGGTTTCTCAATCAACTATGATGATGCTTTAATTAGTTTAAGTATTTTACAAAACAGTTTAACTATTACTACTTTAAGTTCTAGTGGGGCAGAGTTAGAGTCTAGTACCGTTGGTAATTTAATAGGGTTAGATTTATTGACAAATATTATTGGAGTATCAGGTTCTGGTGATCTTAATCTTGGCTTTAAAACGACACAGGCTTATTCTGGAATAAAAATTTCAGCTTCCACATTGGTAGGTGTAGCTTTAGATAATGAAATTAAGGTTTATGGCGCTTTCGTAGATACAAGAGGAGCTACAGAAGGAAGTTTTGCTACTTGTTTAATAGATACAGATAATGATGGTATTGATGATAGTTTAGATATTGATGATGATAACGATGGTATTATAGATATTATAGAAAACGGTAATTGTCCTATTGAAGATAAGGTTGAAATTGTCGAATTGTATAGTGAAGATTTTGGTACGGGTACAGGAAGATCAAGTAATCCGTATGTAGAAAATCATCTTTATGATACTAATGGTGCCATACCAGATGGTTCTTATGCTATTGTTTCTTCTAACGCTCCTGGTTTACCTGCTTACAACCGTACAGATCAAATTGGAGATATAGATGCAAATATAGATGAGTTTACAGGACCTGCAGGTGGTTCTACAAGTGGTAGATACTTATCCATTAATATGATAAATACAGGTAACACTGAGTTTTATCGTCATAGATTGAATAATTTAATTATTGGGGCAGATTATAGATTTCGATTAGATATGGCGGGTTTATGTAATGGTTGTGCAGATGCTCCTATATTCAGATTAGAAGTACAAGATACAAGTGGAAACGTTTTACAAACGGTTTCTTCAAGTTCATTGGGGGTTACTAATAATGATACTTGGGTAAGAGTAAACTTAGATTTTACAGGTACTACTGATGAAGTAGATATTGTAATTTATAATGACCAACCCAATGGTGGTGCAGGTAATGATGTTGGGGTAGATAATATTGTTTTTAGTGTTTTACAATGTCCAGCAGAATTTAATGATGAAGATAATGATGGTATTATTAATAGTTTAGATTTAGATTCAGACGGAGATGGTTGTCCAGATGTTATGGAGGCAGGAGTACCTGGTGTATTAAAGACAACAAATGTAACTAATGGAAACGGAACAGATGCTTCAGCGAATATTAGCGAACCTACAGATAATGCTATTTTAGATATTGCAGCTTCTGGTCAATCTGTGGGTAGTAACGGTTTAGTAGCAAGTATAGAAACAGATGATACTGCAAGGGCAATTACAACTTATCCTTCCAATTATTTAACTTATGCATTAAATAATAATATTAATGGCTGTGGAACAGCAATGATAACGCAAGTATTTCAGTCTGATGGAGAGCGTTGGATAGAAATAACAAACATAGATCCTAATAATATAGTTGCTCCAAATACAGCTAATGTTGCTTTCTATAAAGACAGAACATTAGATCCATCAGGCTCATTGTCTCCAACCGCTGCATTTGCTAATACAAGTAGTATTGATGGAGGGAAGTCTATATTAATATCCATGGGGTCTGTTACAAATAAATTATCTACTGCAACGGAGCATGTAAATACAGACGTTACAGACTTTAGTGGTGAAAATGATATTATTGTATTAACAAAAGACATTGATTATAAAGCTTGGGTTAATAGAACAGATGTAATAAGAAACATTGCAGATAGCACAAGTTATGTGCGCATAGATTCTGTATCTGTACCAAATACAAACTTTGAATCGAAAGAATGGATTGCTTTTATAAATGATGATATTACTACATATACAGATTTAGAAAGTGATGCTTCTATAGAACGTCATGCTCATGATCCATTGTTATCTGAGATTGCTTCTGCAAATATTGAGGCTAACATAAAACCAGGATTACATAGATTTGGTTTTACAAATAGAATAAGTGGAGATTGGTCTAATGGTTATCCAGATAGATCTAGAGAAGTGGTTGTTTCGGAAAGTTACGAACATATAGAGAAATTAAGTGCTCGTAAATTAGAAGTTAAAAGTAATACTGTGTTTAGTGTTACAGATCATTTATTAGTTGTAACTAATAACATTGTTTTAGACGGAGAAATTAGATTAGTTAGTACAGATGATACTAATAAAGCACAACTGGTACAAACACATGATGGAGTAAAACAAATTACAGGTTCTGGTAAATTATTGGTAGATCAAAAATCTATGGTACCTAGTATGTATAGATATAATTACATGAGTTCTCCTGTAAATACTGTTGGAGAAACTAATTATACCATAGAAAGTGTTCTAAAAGACGGTAGCAATGTCTTAAGTCATGGAGGTGTAATTGGTCAAGGACCGACTGATATTGCAAAAAACATAACTTTTATTGGTGGTTATAATGGTACATGGAGTACAGATCCTATATCTATAGCAGATTACTGGGTGTATACCTATGCTAATGGAGCAGGAGATAGGTCTAATTGGGAGCATAAGTACAAAAATCAAACAATTTCTGAAACGGATGGTTTTATTTTTAAAGGACCTGATCAAAAGCAAAATTATACATTTGTAGGTACTCCAAAAGATGGAGATATGAGTACAACAGTGGGAACTGATGAATCTTATTTAGTAGGGAATCCTTTTGCAGGAGCAATTAGTGCAAAGAAGTTTATAGAAGACAATACAGAAAGTGGAACAGGTTCTATTACTGGTAATTTATACTTCTGGGAACATGCAGCTGAACAAAGTGGATGGGGTACTGCAGGGCATAATTATGGAGGTTATGTTGGAGGTTATGCTCTTAGAAATATTTCTATGGGATTGGCTGCTAATCAGGTTTCCTCTAATAATGGTTCGGACTCGGTTTTAAGTTTAGTTGAAGCAGAAACTTGTGTTCACCTTAACGGAGCAATAGTTTATACTGATCCTGTTAATATAGGAGTTAGTGGTGCGCGTCTAACTGCCTATAATGAAGGTGTTTCTTTCGAGAGTTCTATTGATGCAGATAAATTTATTTTAAAGTATAAGAGTGTTGGTGGTATTTCATTAAGTATTCAAGTGAATCAAGGAGATATTCAAGAGCTTCAATTAGCTTCTTCAGGTGCAGATATGTATTTAGAGATTCAGTCTCTTACAGATGTTAAAGTAGGAGATACTGTAAAGGTGAAATACTCAAGTAATACTGTTGTAAGTTTATATTTAGATGCGTTTACTTTAAAAGGACGTGTTGTAAATGAAGGGGCTCCATCAGTTGGAACTGGAGAATATCAAATACCTGGGCCATATATTGCTATGGGGCAAGGGTTCTTTGTTGAAGGAGATTCAGATGGAGGTTCAATCGAATTTAATAATAGTCAAAGAGAGTATGTGAAAGAAGGAAGTGAGTCCATTTTCTTTAAAAGTGATACTCATTCTAAAAAAGAAAGTGTAAAAGCGGTAAGCAAACTTGCTATTATTAAATTAGGGATGGATTATATAAATGAAGAAGGTTTAGGACTACATAGACAGATAGGTATTTCTTTTAAAAATGGTAATTCTTTTGAGATTGAAAAAGGGTATGATGCAGCAATGTTAGATGTTGGTGAAACCGATTTTTATTGGAAATTCTCTAATGATGAAGGTAAATACGCTATTGCAGGAGTACAAAATATTTCCGATGATTTAGAAGTTCCTTTATACTTGTCATTAGCTCATGACGGAAGGGTAACTATAGGTATTGATGAATGGGAAGCTATTGATAGAGAAGTTTATATAAAAGATAAATTAACAAATGTGACGTACTTAATTAGTGATGGTCGTTTTTCTTTAACCCTTTCAAGCGGAAGTTATACAGATCGTTTTTTCTTAACATTTCAACAAAGTACAAACAGTACTCTGGATGTTGCAGACGATATAGCAATACTAAACAAAAGTATTACTGTTTTCATGGATAATGATACGCAAGAAATCGTTATTAATAACGAGAATAATGTTCAACTGAAAAGCGTAAAACTATTTAATTTATTAGGTCAAACAATTGGTTCTTGGAAAGATTTAGATCAAACAACTACGCAACAGAGGTTAAAAACAAATAAATTATCTGAAGCGATTTATATCATAAATGTTGAAACAGAAAAAGGAAAAATTTCTAAAAAAGTTATATTAAATTAGTGAGTGGGGAGAAATGACGTTTTGTAAATAGCAAACGTTGGGATTAATTATTTGTTTAAATAGTTCTATTGGTTTTTATTACAAAAATCAATGGGGCTATTTTTTTGTAAGAATATCAACGATTGCTTTTGTTGTGAAATACAAGAACCTTCAAAAAGTATTATTTTTTCTTTTATTCCTGTAGATTTCTGTATTTTCGTTTTTTATATTTCTATCAGTTGAATTTAAGCTATCCAATAACATATATTAAAGGAATTAGTGTACAGAGAGCAGCGCTTATGTACACCGAATTAGGTATAAAAACATGTAATGATTTACTCAACTTTTTTCCTTTTAGATATATAGATAAAACAGCTTTTTATGCTATAAAAGATTTACAGCCCAATTCTTCTGAAGTACAAATTGTAGGGAAAATTACACGCGTAAAATCGGTAGCTCAAAAAAGAGGAAGTAGGCTAGTAGCAACTTTTCAAGACGCTACAGGTTCTATGGAATTGGTTTGGTTTAAAGGTCAAAAATGGATTAAAGACTCTTTAAAAATTAATGAACTCTATGTGGTTTACGGTAAGTTGAACCATTATAACGGCAATTTTAGTATTCCACACCCAGAGTTAGAATTGGTTACGGAATACAAGAAAAAGTTGCAATCTAAAATGCAGCCTGTATATCCATCAACAGAAAGATTAGTGAACTCTGGTGTTTCAAATAAATTAATGCGTAGTTATGTTCAGTATGTATTACAGCAGTTTTTTGAAGTATTTACAGAAACATTATCACAAGAAATAATAGATGACTTTAAGTTGATGTCTAAGCGTGATGCTTTGCTGAATGCACATTTTCCTAAAAATCAAGAAAACTTAGCTCAAGCCCAAAATCGTTTAAAGTTCGAAGAATTATTTTTTATTCAGTTGCAGTTATTGAGAAAGAAACTCATTAATAAAACAAAAATAAAAGGCTTTGTTTTTGAAAACGTAAGTGATTATTTTAATACTTTTTATAAAGATCATTTACCTTTCGATTTAACAAACGCTCAAAAAAGAGTTTTAAAGGAAATTAGAAAAGATGTTGCTTCAGGTGCGCATATGAATCGTCTTTTACAAGGAGATGTTGGTTCTGGTAAAACGATTGTTGCTTTATTAAGCATGCTTTTAGCTATAGATAATGGTTTTCAGGCAACTATTATGGCGCCAACAGAAATTTTGGCAACCCAACATTATCATGCTATTTCAGAGATGTTGAAAGACATGGATATTAATATCGATTTATTAACAGGATCGGTTAGAATAAAAAAACGAAGAGAAATCCATGCGAATTTAGAAGACGGAACTTTACATATTTTGATTGGAACACACGCTTTGTTAGAAGATAAAGTGAAATTTAAAAACCTAGGAATTGCAATTATTGATGAGCAACATCGATTTGGAGTTGCACAAAGGGCTAAATTGTGGACTAAAAATTCTTTGCCGCCCCATATTTTAGTAATGACGGCAACACCAATTCCAAGAACTTTGGCAATGTCTGTATATGGAGATTTAGATATTTCTGTAATAGATGAATTACCTCCTGGAAGAAAGGAAGTAAAAACAGTACATCGATTTGATAAAAATAGATTGTCGGTTTTTAAATTTATGCGTGATGAAATTGAAAAAGGAAGGCAAGTGTATATTGTCTATCCGTTAATTCAAGAATCTGAAGCCATGGATTATAAAGATTTAATGGATGGTTATGAGAGTATTTCTCGAGATTTTCCAACACCAAAATATCAAATAAGTATTGTTCATGGAAAAATGAAACCTGCAGATAAAGAACATGAAATGCAGCGTTTCGTAAAAGGAGAAACACAAATTATGGTAGCAACAACTGTAATAGAAGTTGGTGTAAATGTACCTAATGCCAGTGTAATGATTATTGAGAGTTCAGAACGATTCGGGCTTTCACAATTACATCAATTAAGAGGAAGGGTTGGTAGAGGTGCCGACCAAAGTTACTGTATTTTATTGTCTAGTTATAAGCTATCCGAAGAAGGAAAAACACGTTTAAAAACCATGGTAGATACCACAGACGGATTTAAAATTGCTGAGGTAGATTTAAAATTGCGAGGCCCAGGAAATTTAATGGGTACCCAGCAAAGTGGTGTTTTAAACCTTAAAATTGCCGATGTTGTAAAAGATTCTAAAATTTTAGTTGCTGCAAGAAATACAGCAATTGCAATTTTGCAAGAAGATGGTAATTTATCGAAACCAGAAAATAAAAATATTAAAACAGCCTATTTAGAATTGTCTAAAAATTCTAAAATTTGGTCTAATATTAGTTAGTGCTTTATTGCATTTTTAAGTGTTGGATGCGGTTGTAATCTGGATAGTTGCTTTTTTTACCTGTTATTTTTCGTATATTTGATATTGTTTGTTTTAATCTAAAAAAAAATGAAATTGTATACAAAAGTAAAATGGGTTCTTGGAATATTAATGATTTTTATTTTAATTATTGCTACGAATCTAATCGATAGAAATAATTTTGTAAGAATAAAAGATTCTTTAGAAACTATTTATGAAGATAGGCTTGTTGCTAAAGATTTAATTTTTAAAATTTCTAAATCTGTTCAAGAAAAAGAATTGGCACTAGCTAAATTGGACTCTACGTTTTATTTAGGTAGAAATAAACAAGTAAATGTAGATATTGAAAAGGCTATTAATACCTTTGAAGGAACAAAATTAACCAAAAAAGAAGCTAAAGTTTTTAATGATTTTAAAAATAATTTAGCAGTTTTAATAGAGTCAGAAAACTCCACACCTTTTGAAAAAAGTTCTTATAATAGTAAGATATTAAATGTAAAAGAAAACTTATATGCATTGTCTGAAATTCAAATGAATGAAGGAAAAAGGCAAATGTCTATAAGTAAGAGGGCAATTGATTCAATAGAGCTTTTTACACAACTAGAAATATACGTATTAATTTTTCTAGGTATTGTAGTTCAGGTTATTGTAATTTATAAACCTAAAGAAAAATAAGTAGACTCAATTTTAAATTTTGTAAGGCAGAATAATAAATCTGATTTATTTTTTTAATAACATTTATATTAATCCTTTGTTTTTAGTAAAACTAAATAGTAATAAGAAAAACAAATACCTATTGCTACCATACCAACTCCAATAAGCAAAGGCGAATTATAGGCATAACCATACGTAATTGGCAATCCGCCGAAAAAAGCACCCATGGTATTTCCTAAATTAAAACTAGATTGACCTCCGGCAGCGGCAATACTTTCTGATCCTTCTGCAGAATCTATTAAAAGCATTTGTATTGGAGATGAACAACTAAAAGCAGCAACACCCGTAATAAATGCCATTGAATAACTCATAAATGGAATGTGGGCTGTAAAATAAATGATTATTAAACAGAGCATCATAAATATAAAAGAAACGGTTACTGTTTTTTGTGGCGTAATAATATCTGCTAATTTTCCGCCTAAAAGGTTTCCTATTATCATTCCCAAACCAACTAAAACCATTACAAACGGAATTCCGTCTTCATTAATTTTGGTAATTTCTGTCATAAGAGGTGCTATATAGCTTAACCAAGCAAATAAACCACCGGTTCCAATAGAAACCATACCGATTATAACCCATGCTTTTTTTGTTTTAAAATATGCTAGTTGACTTTTTTTACTAACTTGTGAAAGTGGTTGCATTTTAGGTATCCAGAAGTATATCGAAAGCATCGATAATAAACCAAATAAACTTATTATTAAATACGTGTATCTCCAAGAAAAATGATGCCCAATATAAGTACCTAAAGGAACTCCAATAAGGTTTGCAATTGTCATACCGGTAACCATAATAGCAATTGCCTGTGCTTTTTTACCAGGGTCTGCAAATTTTGCAGCTACTACAGAGCCAACTCCAAAAAACGCACCATGTGGCAAACCTGCCATAAATCTAGAAACGAGTAAAAGGGAATATATTGGAGAAACAGCAAATAATGCATTAAAAACAGCAAACAATAGCATTAAAAAAATTAATACTTTTCTAGGTGAATATTTAGCGGTAAATAGAACTAAAATGGGAGAACCAATAACAACGCCTAGTGCATATAAAGAAATTAAATGTCCTGCAGAAGGAATATCAATATTTAAGTCTTTAGCAATATCAGGTAAAATACCCATCATTGTAAACTCTGTCATTCCTATGGCAAAAGTTCCTAATGCTAGTGATAATAAACTCTTTTTAATCATATAATTTTTTTGACATCCTTTTTTAAAAGTTTGGCAAAAGTACTATTTGTTCTACTTCTTAGAAGCATGTTATAGAATAGTTTTATTTAATTTTAATGTTATTTTTTATTCTCAAAACTAAAACATTTAATTAGACACCACTTTTAACCCAATGATAGAAAAGATTAAAGTAGAAAGAAAAAAAAGTCGCCAAAAAGTAGCAGGTTCTTTAAAAACAAGAATTCCTAATAAAACTGTTCCAACAGCACCTATTCCGGTCCAAATGGCATACGCGGTTCCAATTGGTACCTCTTGTGTAGCTTTTAAAAGTAGAAACATACTAATAAATAAACATACTAAAAAACCAATGTACCAATAAGTGGTTTCTGTACCTGTACTTTCTTTTGCCTTACCTAGACAAGCAGCAAAAGCAACTTCAAAAAGTCCTGCTATAATTAATAGAATCCAATTCATTTATAAGGTATGTTTTTTGATACTAGTTATTCATGATGTTACAAAATTTGTATCTTCCATGAATAAAAGTGTAAATTTAATTATAATTTTTAAAGAACTTTATCTTAGTAAAGGAATAACATTCATATTTATTTTAACCAACTTTAAATGTTAGTAAACTTCTAACAAAATCCATTTCGTCATTCTTTTTAAAGTGTCTATCTTTATCGGCTGTAATTAGTCACTTATTTAATGGAACTGTACAAAGAAAATCAACTGAAAGTATACAACTCTTTAACAAAGAAAAAAGAGAATTTTAAATCTATAACAGACGGATACGTGGGTATGTACGTTTGTGGTCCAACCGTTTATAGCAACGCACATTTAGGAAATGTTAGAACCTTTATGTTCTTTGATGTTGTGTATAGATATTTATTGCATTTAGGCTACAAGGTGCGTTATGTGCGTAATATAACCGATGCAGGCCATTTAGAAAACGATGCGGATGAAGGCGAAGATAAGATTGCTGTAAAAGCACGTTTAGAACAAATTGAACCGATGGAGGTTGTACAGCGCTATACTGTAGATTTTCATGATGTTTTAAAAAACTATAATTTTCTACCACCAAGTATAGAACCTACTGCAACAGGACATATTGTTGAGCAGATAGAAATGATTAAAGAAATCATAGAAAAAGGTTTTGCATATGAGGTAAATGGTTCTGTCTATTTTGATGTACATGAGTATAACAAAAAAGAAAATTACGGAATTCTTTCTGGTAGAAAAGTAGAAGATTTATTAAATAATACAAGAACTCTAGACGGTCAATCTGATAAGAAAAATCCACAAGATTTTGCACTTTGGAAAAAAGCAGATGAAAAACATATTATGCGTTGGCCTTCTCCTTGGAGCGATGGTTTTCCAGGATGGCATTTAGAATGTTCCGTAATGAGCACAAAGTATTTAGGCGAAAGTTTTGATATTCATGGTGGTGGAATGGATTTAAAATTCCCGCATCACGAATGTGAAATTGCACAATCTAAAACATGTAGTGGTGTTACGCCTGTAAATTATTGGATGCACACAAATATGCTTTCTTTAAATGGACAGAGAATGGCTAAATCTACTGGGAATTTTATTTTACCTAATGAAATTTTATCTGGGGAAAACAACATTTTACCAAAACCATTTTCTGCAAGTGTAGTTCGTTTTTTTAACATGCAAGCCAATTACAGAAGTATTTTAGATTTTTCTGGAGATGCATTAGAAGCGTCAGAAAAAGGACATTCTAAATTGATGGAAGCTGTTAATTTCTTAGACAAGATTGAAGCAGGAAAAACATCTACTTTTAATGTTCAAGAATGGAAAAAAGCATGTTATGCTGCCATGAATGACGATTTTAATACACCAATGTTAATTCCACAATTGTTTGAAGCTGTAAAAGTTATCAATCAAATAAAAGAACATAAAGCAAGTTTAAAAGCAGAAGATTTAGCCGAATTTAAAACTACAGTAAATGCATTTGTTTTTGATGTTTTAGGGTTGATGAATGAAAATTCTCAAGACAATTCAGAAAAAATAAACGGTGTTGTAGAATTGTTGATTAAATTAAGAAAAGAAGCCAGAGAAAATAAAGATTGGGCCTTGTCAGATCAAATTAGAGATGAACTAATTGCATTAGGAATTCAATTAAAAGACGGAAAAGAAGGTACCACTTTTTTAATAAATTAAAAAGGTAATTACAAATTTCAAGTTTTTGAGTGTAATTGTCATTTCGAAAGAGAAACGATAGAGAAATCTCATCATCAAGATTTATTCATTTAATTCTTAAATTTTAATCATTGAAAAAAATATTATCTTTTCCATTTATATTGCTAGTTCGTTTTTATCAAGTAGCAATTTCACCATTTACACCAGCTACTTGTAGATACAGCCCAACGTGTTCACATTACACCATTGAGGCATTGCAAAAACATGGTTTGTTTTCTGGTGGATGGTTAGCGTTAAAGAGAATATTTAGTTGTCATCCTTGGGGAGGAAGCGGTTATGATCCTGTTCCGGATAAAAAAGAATAAATTAAATTGTCATCTCGAGCGCAGTCGAGATATTTTTATAATAGTAGATTTTATAATGAGGTTTCGACTGCGATCGACCAACATAGAATAAGAAATATATGAGCTTTTTAGCAATTACATGGGATCCTTCAATAGGAATAGATTTAGGTTTTTTTATCGTACGTTGGTACAGTCTAATGTTTGTAGCGGCATTCTTATTAGGTTTAAGACTAATGAAGAAAATTTATGTTGAAGATAAAATTCCTGCAGAAAAATTAGATGTATTATTTATGTATGTTTTTGTTTCGATGCTTGTAGGGATGCGTTTAGGAGATGTGTTTTTCTATAGCTGGTCTTATTATCAGAATCATTTATTAGAGATATTTTTACCTATTAAAGAAAGTGCAAACGATTCTTTATTAGGAATTATAAAAGGATGGAAATTTACTGGTTTTACTGGTTTTGCAAGTCATGGAGCCGCAATTGGAATTCCTATCGCGATGTATTTTTATGCAAAAAAACACTTACAAAAACCTTGGTTATTTATCTTAGATAGATTGGCAATTATGGTTGCTTTAGCAGGTTTTTTTATCCGTTTTGGAAACTTTTTCAATTCAGAAATTTATGGAAAAGAAACAGGTTCTAGCTTTGGAGTAATTTTTAAAGCAGCAGGAGAAACAGTACCAAGGCATCCAACACAGTTATATGAAGCATTCAGTTACTTAGCATTGTTTTTTGTGATGTGGCATTTATTCTGGAAAACAGATAAAAAAGAACAAACAGGATATCTTTTCGGTCTTTTTATGGTAGTACTTTGGTCTTTAAGATTTTTTATAGAGTTCTTAAAAGAAGCACAAGTAGATGGTAGAGAAGATTGGATTTTAAACTCTTTAAATACAGGTCAGGTTTTAAGTATACCGCTAGTTTTAATTGGTTTATGGTTAATGTTAAGGAAGAAAAAATAGTTTCATATCTAAATAATAAGTATTTTTTTGTAAGTTTATTGTTCAGTTTTTTCAATTCTTAATAGAATTAACTCAACTATGAAATTTACATCCCCTTTATTTTTTCTATTTGTATTACTGCAAATAACTATTAATGCCCAAAGTTTATCATACTCAGGTAGTGGTAGTTATAATATAACTTCTCCTACTCATGTTGGTGCATATGTAGTACCTACGCAAGAAATTAAACCTACGGGTATGATTTTTGGAGATAGTGGAACTAAGTTCTATATGATAGGTTCTGATGGAGATTATGTTATTCAATATTCGTTAAACACGGCATATGATATTTCATCTAGAGGTCCAATAGTTGGTTATTTTGATGTTTTTGTAGAAGAGTCTAATCCGCAAGATGTTATTTTTAATGCTACCGGAACAAAGATGTATATTCTAGGTGGAGCAGGAGATGATGTAATAGAATACGTAGTGCCTACTCCATGGAATGTTTCTAGTATTGATACGGGAATAAATATTCCGGTTTATTTTAACGCAGAAGCAGCTATTGATGCGTACTTAGTACCAGATAATCATGGAGATGAACTTTCTGGTTTTAGATTTAATGCAGATGGCTCAAAGTTGTTTATTGTAGATTATAGTTCAGATAAGGTTTTTGAGTTTGGTTTAGGTACTGATTATGATATTTCTACAGCTACAATTACTGATGATTTAGATATTAGTGGAGAAGAAACGCAAGCAAGAGCAATTGAATTTAATAATAATGGTAAAGAATTATATGTAATAGGTTATTCGGGCGATGATATAAATAGCTACAATTTAGTAACAGGTTATGATCTATCAACTTTTAGCACTAAAACAAATTCTATTAAGTTATTAGCAGAGGATAAACCTGAAGCATTTTTAATAAATAATGACGGAACCAAAGTATATGTGGCTGGTTTTGTAGATCAAGACATAAAAGAGTATGCTTTATCACCAACGTACGATTTTAGCACTATTTCAGTAACTCCTTCGGCATCAACTATATTTGTAACATTAGAATTAAATCCACTAGGGATGGTTTTTAATACGGATGGAACAAAATTGTTTGTAGTAGGTTCTACATCAGATAGAGTTTTAGAAATGAGTCTTTCAACTCCTTATGATATTAGTTCAGGAACTTTAGTGAATATTTTACTTATTGAATCTGAAGAAAAAGTACCAGAAGGATTGGCTTTTGATAATACAGGAACAATTCTATTTGTGATTGGTAGTGAAGATAGTGAAATTAACCAATATGCGTTATCCTCTCCATTCGATTTGTCATCAGCAACTTATTCAAGTACTTTTTCGCTAAATATAATTGCAACGGATAATGAAGATAGTCCAAGAGATTTATTCTTTAAAGCTGACGGATTTAAATTATTTATTTTAGCGGGTAGTACAGACCGAATTTATCAATTTACACTTGCTAACGACTATGATTTAACAACCTTAGCTAGTGATATTAATGGATTTTATTCTGTAAATTCTGTTGATACAAGAACCGAAGGATTTACATTTAATAGTGATGGGAGTAAATTTTTTGTAGCAGGTGATACAGGAGATAATATTTATGAATTTACGCTAACTAACAATTTTGATGTTACATCGGGTACAATAACAAATACAAATACCTTTTCTATAGCAGCTGAAGAAGGAACAATTACAGATATTGTTTTTAATGGAGATGGTTCTCGATTTTATATTACAGGTACTGGAGATGATGAAATTAACCAATATTATACCAAAGGATTTTTACCAGAAACACCAAATGATGGTACTATAGATGATACAACAACGCCTTTTATTATTACTTTAACAGGCGATACTTTTTTTGCTAGTTCAGGTGTTTTTACAGCTTTAGAAGTTACAATAGGGAATGTACCTCCTGGGTTAACCGCAGTATTAACACATAACTCATCAACAGAAGCACAATTAAGTTTTACAGGGAAAGCAATTAGTCACATAAATAGTGATGAAGCTGCAGCTAATTTAATTTTTACATTTACAGACGCGGCTTTTACAAGTTCTAATGCAGCAGATGTAAGTTTTGCAGTTGCACAAACAAACGTTTTAGGATTTGATTTTATAGAATGTGCTGATAATGAAATTGTATATAATGGAACTTGGACAGGGGGTAACAATTCTGGAACACCAGATGATAGTGGAACAGATTTAACCAAAGGAATTAGAACACAAGGAGATGTTACAATTACGGTAAATACAAATTGCGATTGTTTACATGTTGAAAGTGGACAAACGCTAACTGTTGCTGATGGAGTAGAGCTTACTGTAGCAAATGCTTTAGAATTAAATGGTGATATCCGTTTATTAGGTAGTGCTCAATTAAAGCAAACACATACAGGTGTTAAAAATGCTTCAGGTTCAGGAAACCTTTATAAAGATGTAAAAGGGAATTTATCTAACATTTATCAAACAAGTTATTGGTCATCACCAGTAACAACAGACGGAGAAACATACAATATAAAAGGAGTTTTAAAGGACGGTACAACTCCATTAGCAGCAACTGGTACACCTTTACATATTACTTTTACAGATAATTATAATGGAGATAATAATACTTCTCCTATAACATTAAGTAGGAGATGGTTGGCTAAGTTTGTAAATAATAATGATTGGACAAGGCAGATAGATGAGTCTACAACGTTATTAAATCCTGTAGAAGGTTTTACTAAAAAAAGTACAGGAAATGCAACAGGTCAAAATTATACATTTGTAGGTAGACCAAATGATGGAGACTACAACAGTGAAATAGCTGCTTATGGTTCTGGTACATGGAGTGTTTTAGGAAACCCATATCCAACACCAATAAATGCAGATACTTTTATAACCGATAATTCTGGAGTTATTGTTGGAACTCTTTATTTTTATGAGTCTGGTGATGATACATCTCATGTAAGAGGAGAGTATTTAGGAGGTTATGCAACGAGAACCTCAGGTATAGGAGCCCCAGCATCTGGTATTGGAGGAATAGGGACGAAGACTCCAAATCAGAATATAGATATAGGTCAAGGTTTCTTTGTAGAGGCATCAGCATCTGGAGGTACTGTCAGTTTTAATAATGCACAAAGAGTTTTTGATGTTTCTGGGGCTGCAACAGAAGTATTTCATAAAAATAAAGATGTTGCTAAGAAAACATCTTTCCCTATTTTAAGAATAGGTTTTGAATTTTTGTTAACAGACCAAACGTATCACAGACAAGTAAGTATAGGGTTTAGAGGACTTACGGCTGAGTATGAAGATGGGTTTGAAGCAGAAATGTGGGATTATAAATCTACGGATATGGCTTTAGAAATAGAAGGAAAAGATTTACCGTATGCTATTACAGGTATAGAAGATTTTAATCAATCTTTAGTAATACCTTTAAAAGTGCAAACCAATTTAAATAGGGATGTTACATTTAAAATAGATAACATGACAGATATAGATTCTGATGTTTATTTATATGATAGTGTAACTCAAGATTATTTCGATATTACTTCGAAGAATGCAATAGTAAACCTTGATGCAGGTGTTTATGATAATCGTTTTTTTATAACTTTTAATAAAACAACCCTTGGTTTAGAAATTAATGCAACAAATAAATTTACTGTTAAAAAACAGGATAAAGACCTTATTATTTCATCAAAAGAAATTTTAGATGAAGTTCAAATATATAATTTATTAGGACAAAATGTTGTTTCTAAAAAGAACACTTTAAAACAGTCTGAAATAAAAATGAATACCACTAATTTTAAAAAAGGAATTTACATCATTAGAGTAAGAAATTCCAATGGTAGTTTTAGTAAAAAAATTAGTGTCTACTAAATTTCCTTAATTGGTTTCCTAGTTGTAATTTCGCAAAAATATGGAGAAATTAAAACAACGTTGGGGAGTAAAAAATAATTGGTCTATTGTTGCAATTATTTTAGTGTTTTCTATAAACGGTTCTTTTGCTACTTGGGTAGCTAAACCTATAACTAGTTACATTGGGCTGTCTCAAGAAACAACAAATCCTTGGGTATTTTGGCCTTTAAGAATTTTATTAATTTTTCCTATTTACCAAGCTACACTTCCAATTGTAGGTTGGTTTTTTGGGCAATTTAAATTCTTTTGGGCTTTTGAAAAAAAGTTTTTAACTAGATTAGGGCTCGGTTTTTTATTTAAAAAAGAAGATTAAAGCGTTATAATTTCTTCTACTTCTTCCTTTTTAATTACATGGCTGTAAAACCACATTATTGTAAATGTTGGTATAATATCTAAAAAAGGGAGAGCTTCTTCAATAAAACTAATTACAGCAGCAATTTTTCCTTGTTTCCCTTTGTACATTTTAGTCATTAAATAACTAGATAATGGTGCCCATAGAACATCTAGAAAAGGTATTGGAATGATACCAATAAGATCTAGTACAATGCTTAAAATTAGTTTTTTGTGTTTTTTAGTCATAGTTGTATTTTAATAAGGTCTTTCAAAATTCTTGCCAAATACAGTTTGTTTAAAATAGAAATGAATAATTTTGTTAAAATAAAATTTTTATAAGTGAATTTTAATGATTTCAAAAATAAAATATCTCAACTTAAAACAACTGAGTTAGGAGGTTTAAATGCACAATTTAAATTAGCTCCAAAAATTAGATTAAAGTACGATGCCGATAAAATTACTGCAAATAATCCAAGAAAAGCAGCAGTATTGGCTTTGTTTTATCCAAATTTAAAAAATGAAACTTGTTTTTTGCTAACACAGAGAGCAAGTTATAAGGGCATACATTCTGCTCAGATAAGTTTTCCGGGAGGTAAGAAGGATATTGAAGATGAAAATCTTGAAAAAACAGCTTTAAGAGAAACATTTGAAGAAGTTGGTGTAACTGAGGCATCTATTGAAATAATTAGAGAATTAACAGATGTTTATATTCCTCCAAGTAATTTTTTAGCAACACCTTTTTTAGGATATGCGAATCAACAACCAAATTTTAATCTAAATTATGAAGTTGAGCAAACAATTGAAGTTTTATTAAGAGATTTGTTAAGTGAAACGAATTTAACGGCTATAAAAATGAACACTTCTTATATGGAGGATGTAGAAGTACCTTGCTTTAAATTAGATAGTTATATTGTTTGGGGAGCAACAGCTATGATGCTTTCTGAAATTAAAGAACTCTTTAAATAGCATCTTTCTTAATTGTTTTGTAAGTTTGTTAAACTAACTAAAAACGAATATAGAATGCCTTTATTTAAAAGGAATCCATTTGGCCATATTTTAGTCCTAAAAAAATGGCTTATAAGAATTTTCGGAATTGTATCTCACGGTAGATATCGTAAATTCAATAGTCTAAACATAGAAGGTTCAGAAAATCTTAAAAACTTACCAGATTCTGGAGTTTTATTTATTTCAAACCATCAAACTTATTTTGCAGATGTAGCTGCTATGTATCATGTTTTTAATGCTTCTTTAAGCGGTAGAGACGATTCTATAAAGAATATAGGTTATATATGGAAACCGAAGTTAAATGTATATTTTGTTGCGGCAGGAGAAACAATGAGATCAGGTATATTGCCTAAAATTTTTGCTTATATGGGCTCTGTGTCTATAGAAAGAACATGGAGAAGTGATGGTAAAGATGTAAAAAGACAAGTTAAAAATTCTGATATTTCTAATATAGGAAAAGCAATAAAAGATGGTTGGGTAATTACATTTCCGCAAGGTACAACAACCCCTTTTAGACCAATTAGAAGAGGTACAGCTCATATTATTAAAACCTACAAACCAGTCGTAGTGCCTATTGTAATTGATGGATTTAGAAGGTCTTTTGATAAAAAAGGCTTGAGTATTAAAAAACGTAATGTATTGCAGTCTATGGTTATTAAAGAACCATTAGATATAGATTATGAAAATGAAAGTGTAGCAGATATAGTAACTAAAATTGAGTTTGCTATAGAACAACACAAATCTTTTTTAAAGGTTTTGTCTGTTAATGAGTTAGAGGCATTGACTGAAGAAGAAGAAGAATTGAATAAGAAAAGAGAATTTTGGAGTTAACAATTCTAATCAGAAAATAATAAGTATTAAACCTCGAATTTTTTGAGGTTTTTTTATGGGAAAAAACAAGATTTTTGGTATTAAAAAATCGTAATTAATAACCATATAAAAACTATATAGATAAACCCTAATTAAGCTGTATATTTGCAGTCAGAAAAAAATGATATGCGTACAAAAACCATCAAAAAAAATAAGATTAACGTTGTTACTTTAGGTTGTTCTAAGAATATTTACGATTCAGAAGTATTAATGGGGCAATTAAAAGCCAATGGAAAAGAGGTTGTTCATGAAGATGAAAATGATGATGGAAATATTGTCGTAATCAATACTTGTGGATTTATAGGTAAAGCAAAAGAGGAGTCTATTGATACTATTTTGCATTATGCCAAAAGAAAAGAAGCTGGTGAAATTGATAAAGTTTTTGTTTCTGGTTGTTTAAGTGAACGTTATAAGCCAGATTTAGAAGCAGAAATTAAAAATGTAGATCAATATTTTGGTACGCACGATTTACCGAATCTTTTACAAGCTTTAGAAGCAGATTATAAACACGAATTAATAGGAGAACGTTTAACAACAACTCCTAAACATTATGCATATTTAAAAATTGCAGAAGGTTGTGATAGACCTTGTTCGTTTTGTGCAATTCCTTTAATGAGAGGAAAACACGTTTCTACGCCTATTGAAGATATTGTTACAGAAGCAACAAAATTAGCAGCAAAAGGAATTAAAGAAGTAATGTTAATCGCGCAAGATTTAACATATTACGGATTAGATATTTATAAAAAACGATCTTTAGCTCAGTTGTTAGAAGCTTTGGCTAAAGTAGATGGAATTGAATGGATTAGAATGCATTATGCTTTTCCTACAGGTTTCCCAATGGATGTTTTAGAGGTAATGAAACGTGAGCCTAAAGTGTGTAACTACTTAGATATTCCTTTACAACATATTAATACAGAGTTGTTAAAGTCTATGAAACGTGGTACAACCCATGAAAAAACTACAGCTTTAATTCATAAATTTAGAGAAAAAGTGCCAGAAATGGCCATTAGAACTACGTTAATTGTTGGATATCCTGGAGAAACAGAAGAAATGTTTCAAGAGTTGAAAGATTGGATTGAAGAAATGCGTTTTGAACGTATGGGCGCTTTTGAATATTCTCATGAAGAAAATACTGGAGCGTATGTTTTAGAAGATGACGTACCTGCAGAAGTAAAGTTTCAAAGAGTAAATGAAATTATGGAAATTCAATCTCAAATTTCTTGGGAATTGAATCAAGAGAAAATAGGAAAAACATTTAGATGTTTGTTTGATAGAAAAGACGGAGAGTTTTTCTATGGAAGAACAGAGTCTGATTCGCCAGATGTAGATAATGATGTTATTGTAGATGCAAAAGAACATTATATTAAAATTGGTGAGTTTATAGATATTAAAATTCATGAAGCTGGAGATTACGATTTATACGGAACACCAGTAACTAAAATTGAAAAACCAATTTCTTTAAATCAAAAAAGAAAATAGATAATCAAAAATCCTACTTTATGTAGGATTTTTTTTATGCAAATTGTTCTTATGAAAAAAACGTATTTTAATTGGAGTTCAGGTAAAGATTCTGCGTTGGCACTTTATAAAATTCTACAAGACCCTACGTACAATTTAGATTTATTAGTTACCACAATTAATAAAGATTTTAATAGAGTTTCTATGCATGGTCTTAGAAATGATTTATTATTTAAACAAGCCGCATCTATAGGAATCGATTTAAAAACAATAGAATTTCCTGTGGATGTAACGATGGATTTGTATGCAGAAATAATGAAAGAAGCAATGGATTCTTTAGTCGAAAAAAAATATTCTCATACTATTTTTGGTGATATTTTTCTGGAAGATTTAAAAGCATACAGAGATACCAAACTAGCTGAGGTAAATATTACAGGTGTGTACCCGCTTTGGAAAAAAGACACCAAAGAAGTTTTACAAGAATTTTTAGATTTAGGCTTTAAAGCAATTACTGTTTGTGTAAATGCAAAATTACTAGGCAAGGAGTTTGTTGGTAGAGTTATCGATGAGCAATTTATAAAAGACTTACCAGAAAATGTAGATGTTTGCGGAGAAAATGGAGAGTTTCACACTTTTGTTTTCGATGGACCTATCTTTAAAAATCCGATTGAGTTCTCTATAGGAGAGAAAGTGTTACGTTCTTACACATTGCATGATAATGATGACGATAACTGTCATCAACCTAAAAAAGAAAACTCAAATCACGATACGAGTTTTTGGTATTGTGATTTGAGTTAGAATTTTACTATTATCTGTTCGAGCGAAGTAGAGAACTATATGATTATTTAAATAGGTTTCTACTGCGTTCAACCTAACAAGTAACTTATTTTAAATTATCAGAATTTAATAAGAAAACAGCATTAGCAACAAAAAGCTTTCCGTTGTCCCAGAAAGATCTAAATAAAGGATTGTCTACCATATAAATAATACTTCCGCTACCCATTTTTTCTTCACCAAATAATAAAGATTCTGGTACATTTTTAACAGCTTTACTTCCTGCATAACCAGAAATATTTTTGGTTCCTTTTTCAAAATAAGCAACATTTCCACCATTCTCTAAATAGTTAAAAGTTGATCCACTTAATTTTAAAGAAAAATATTCTTCAGTATAACCAAAAGCTAAAGGGTGTGTAGCATCAACTTTACTCTTAAAAATTGCACCTGTAATTAAATTCCCTATACTTTTTCTTTCTTGATTTGCATATGGTGTTAAATTAGTTTCTGTAGTTTCTTCTTTAGATTTTTTTCGTTTCAATGAAAATCCTTTTTTATCAGCAAAACTATTTAAAGCTCCACCAATTGTAATTAAAGTTCCTCCAGAACGTGTAAAAGTTGATAATTTATCTAAAGTGTTTTGATTTAATACACTTCCGTAACGACCGTCAGGAAGTATAATAACATCGTAATTAGAAAAATCTGTTCTGCTAAAATAATCTGAGTTTATTACAGTTAAAGGGTATTTTAATTCTTGTTCAAAAAAGTACCAAACTTCTCCGAAACTTAAAGAAGAAGTTCCATCACCAGAAAGTAAAGCAACTCTTTGTTTTTTAATTGGTTTTACACTAGCAGAACCAAAATCTAAACCAGTGTCTACAAAACCGGTAGAAACTGCTTGAATTTTTCTGTTGTTATTATTAGCTATTTCAAGTAATTTATCATCAAAATTAGCCATTCTATTATCGTTTCTTAGAATAACTAAAGTTCCTTTTTCGTAAGAATTTCCTTCTAAAGAAAATGACTTTTCAGCAAAACGAGGAGTCATATTTTCTTTTAATATAGCAGCTAAAAAAGTAGCGTCTTCAATACTATTCCACTTAGCAATGTAAGCGTAAGCACTTTTATCAATAGAATTTGTAATACTTTGTGCAGTTGTATTAGTAGTAGAACTAACTTTTGTTTTAGAAGCAACAGCATTAAAACCGTAAGCATATGGTAAAGACCAAGCAGTAATATCATACGTTAAAGAATCTACTAATTTTGCCTTAGGTTCAAATAAAACCTGAACCATTGTTCCTTTTGGTTGATCTGTATGAATTATTAAATCTCCTTTAGAAGTTGTAAATTTTTCTTCTTTTTGAGTACTGTAATTATAACCTTTTACAGGTCCGCTGTTTGCAAATTCGTATTTAATTTCGTGTTTATCTAATAAGCTTTTTAAACGATCTGTTTTATCATCATTATCATTCTTTAAAACAAAACTTTTGTAATCAGAATTATTGTTTTTAAAGAATTTTTTAAACTCGGTATTTAATTTTTCTGCATTTTTTGATGAAATTTCTACAGTAGATAAACCGGTTGTCATGTGGTGAGTTGCTCTAGCTTTTAAAGTTAAAACTTCACCTTCATTTGTGTCTATTCCTAAACCAGCACGTCCGTGACCCGCTTGTTCATACGTCATACCAATTGCTCCCATATAAATAGGATATGTGTCTCCGTAACTTGGGTATAACAAATCGAAACTTTCTTTTGTAAAATATAACCAACCTTCTTTATCAAAATAACTAGCGTGATTTTTACCTACTTGTGTTTGAAACTCAGTTTGCCATTCTGTAATAACTTCGTGAAAAGGAGCTGCTGCAGGAGCAAAATAATAAGGACTATTAATACCTTGTTCATGGAAATCTACATGAACATGTGGCATCCATTTGTTATACATTTTTATTCTTTGCTGAGATTCTACTTGAGTTGCCCAAGCCCAATCTCTATTTAAATCAAATAAATAATGATTTGGTCTTCCTCCTGGCCAAGGTTCATGATGTTCTTTGGCATCTTGATCAACATCAAAAGGTGTACTTTTTACTTGGTTGTACCAATTTACATAACGATCTCTTCCATCAGGGTTTACACAAGGGTCCATGATGATAACGGTGTTTTTTAACCAGTCTTTTTTATTGGTTACCAATTCGTAAATTGTTAACATAGAGGATTCTGTACTAGAAGCTTCATTACCATGTACATTGTAACTTAACCAAACAATGGCTTTTTTATTAACCGAATTGCCATCAATAATACCTGTTTGAGATAGATTTGATTTTCTAATATTTTCTAAATCATCTATATTTTCTTGAGAAGAAATATAGCTTAAATACAACGGTCTGTGCTCGTTGGTTTCTCCGTATTTTTCTAATTTTACATTAGTTAAAGTATTGCTAACGTATTTAAAATAGTCTACAACTTTATGATGTCTGGTAAAACGAGAACCAATTTCATAGCCTAAAAATTCGGAAGGAGATTGTACTGTTTGTGAAAAAAGGCTTCCTATAGTTAAGAAAGCAATACTAAAAAAGATTTTAAATTTCATAAATAAGAGTTTGGAAACCAAAAGTAAGAATATATTTTTTTGTTTTTCAGAAGATTGATTCTTTATCTTGTTAAAACTTTGTTAGATTGGATTGGCTCTTACGACAAAGGAAAAATTATTCGTATTTTTATCAAAAATTAATCAAACTAAATGAATTCTACTTCAGAATCTGATTGTTGCCAAAAAAGTGTTATTTAAGATGAAAGTAACACAGATACCATTTCAAAAAACAGGATTTTTTTCTAAGATAATGCTAGATTATTTAGAAAAGAAAGAGTCTATACAACCATTTTATAATAATTTTCCTGATATTTCTGGTTTTCATAGTCAGATAGAGGAGAAGCAAAAATCATTTAGATTGCAATCTAGATTGGTGTTGGTTGATGCTTTAAAAAATCAATATCAAGGATTTAATGTTTCAAAAAAAACGGAAGAAAATATAGAGAGCTTAAAGTTGCAAAATACATTTACTGTAACTACAGGTCATCAATTAAATTTGTTTACAGGACCTTTATATTTCTTATATAAAATTCTTTCAACAATTAATTTGTGTGAAGAGTTATCAGAAAAATTTCCTGAACAAAATTTTGTTCCCATTTATTGGATGGCGACAGAAGATCATGATTTTGAAGAGATTAATTATTTTAATTTTGATGGAAAAAAAGTGCTTTGGAACCGAAAAGATGGTGGAGCAGTTGGACGATTTTCTACTGAAGGATTAGCTGCTGTTTTTGACGTTTTTTCGGAACACTTAGGGCATTCTAAAAATGCTGAATTTCTAAAAGAGTTATTTTCTGATGGATATTTAAAACATAATAACTTAGCGGATGCAACTCGTTATATTGCAAACGAATTATTTAGCGATTATGGTTTGATAATTATAGATGGAGATGACACTAGTCTAAAACAATTGTTTACCCCAATTGTAAAAGACGAACTTGAAAATGAAACTTCATTTAAAGCCGTTTCTAAAACAATTACAGATTTAGAAAAGAATTATAAAATTCAAGTAAACCCAAGAGAAATTAATTTATTTTATTTGGGTGATGATTTTAGAGAACGTATTATTTTAGAAAGAGGAGTTTACAAAGTAAACAATACCGATATTACTTTTTCTAAGGCTGAAATCTTAAAGGAAGTAGATGAAAATCCAAAATCATTTTCGCCAAACGTAATTATGAGACCTTTATACCAAGAGGTAATTTTACCAAATCTTTGTTATTTAGGAGGAGGAGGAGAGATGGCGTATTGGTTAGAATTAAAAGATTATTTTGAAGCAGTAGCCATTCCATTTCCTATTTTATTATTGCGTAATTCGGTACAAGTAGTATCAGAAAAACAAGCAAAAAAATTAGAGAAATTAAATATTTCTTTAGAAGAACTGTTTTTAAATCAACATGATTTATTATCTGAAAAAGTGAAAGAAAACTCTGATATAAAAGTAAACTTCGATGAAAAGATTCAGTTTTTAGAAAAGCAATTTTTAGAACTTAAAGAAGTAGCTAAACAAACAGATGTTTCTTTTGTGAATGCTGTAAATGCGCAAGAAAGAAAGCAAATTAAAGGTTTAGAAAATTTACAAAAGCGTTTGTTAAAAGCAGAGAAAAAAAGACAAAAAGATTTAGTAGAAAGAATTACATTATTACAAAATGAAATTTTACCAAATCATAGTTTAGAAGAACGTCAACGTAATTTTTCTGAATATTATTTAGAGTATGGTTCGTCATTTACAAAAGCATTAAAAATGGCATTAAAACCATTGCAATTAGAGTTTACAATTTTAGAGTTGTAATACTAGTAAAATGAGAGAAGCTACTGAGCTTCACTGATTTTTTTTAGCAATTGAGAAATCTCATAAAATTTTTTTTAATTTTTAAAACTTACATTATAAATTCAGCTTATATAGCCTACTTTTGACACGCTGTTATAATCAGTGAAATTTGTGTAAATTATTTACACAATAATTACATCAAATAGAATGAAAGACAAAGGATTACACCCAAAAAATAAATTCAACAAAGGCTATAACTTTGATGAATTAATTACCATAAACCCAGCATTAAAGCAATATGTTGCTAAAAATCAATTTGACACTGTTACTATAGATTTTTCGAACCCTGATGCAGTAAAAGAATTGAATAAAGCTTTATTATTTTCTTTAGATAAAATTTCTACTTGGAATTTTGGCGATAAAAATTTATGTCCACCAATACCTGGTCGTTTAGATTACATTCATCACTTAGCAGATTTGTTATCAGAAGAAAAAGATATTAAAATTTTAGATATCGGTACAGGTGCTACAGGTATTTATCCATTATTAGGAATTGCAGAATATGATTGGAGTTTTGTTGCTACAGATATCGATTTAGATTCTTTAGATACTGCCCAAGATATTATGGATGATAATAATTTTACAAATAAAATAGAATTACGTCAGCAATTAAATGAGGAGCAAATTTTAAAAGGAGTTTTAAAAGATACCGATTCATTTTCTGCAACAATGTGTAATCCGCCTTTTTACAAATCGGCAGAAGAAGCACAAGGAGCTAATGGAAGAAAATCTAGAAACTTAGGTAATAACGCTGTTAGAAACTTTGCCGGAAATAACAATGAACTTTGGTACGTAGGTGGAGAAAAAGCTTTTTTACATAATTATTTATATGAAAGTTCTTTGTTTCCTAAAAGTAGTAAATGGTTTACTAGTTTAGTTTCTAAGAAAGAAAACGTAAAGAGTTTAGAAAAGTCTTCTGCAAAATTAGGGGCTGTTGAATTCAAAATTATTCCGATGCACCAAGGAAATAAAGTAACCAGAATTGTTGCTTGGAGGTTTTAATTAAAGGTTCTTTAATTTTTTCAGAGGAAAAATATATTTTTAAAAAAGGTTCAATCAATTTATAAATTGATTGAACCTTTTTTTATGAGGTTTCTCACTTGCTAAAAAATCTAATTTTTAAATGATATTCGGTTTGTTGTTATTGGGAACCGGAATGTAGTTAGTCATTCCGAATGAGGAACGAAGTGGAATCTCATGATGGACTGAAGTGTTTTTTGTAAGATTTAATAATATTGGTGTTGTAATTTTTTATGAGATTTAGCTCATTTAGAAATGACAAAAAAGATTTAGTTAAAAACCACATCATTAATTTTATACTTTTTACAAATAAAATGTAAAAGAGTATAAACCAACATGTGTACAAAAACTAAACAGATAAGGGCATATAAAGGCACTCCAAAAAGTTGATATGGCCAATAATAGGTCCAAACACCTAAATAAATAGTAATCACTTCTCCAAAAGCAGGAAGAATTAAAGCCAGTAAAATGGCCAGAAAAACCTTGTTTTTTTGAGTTTTCTCTTTTAATAAAGGAATTAAAGTGCGTTCTAGTTTATACAAATAATGAAAAGCTAGCATCCAAGCAAAAGGCAACCATAAAGGCAATTCTCTTGTAACTTCATGATATTCCCAATAACCATTTGCAACGCCCCAAGTTTCACCAACAATACCACCAAAACCAGTTAATAGCATACCTATTAATAATAACCAGTTCTTGTTTTTTTTTGGCAGAATAATTTCCTTGTAAACGTTATGTATAATTTTTAGAACTAAAATACCTGCTATTATAGCGTCATATTCTTTTAAAACACCAATAAGAATTCCTGCAATTATTAATTTTAATAATGCTTTTAGCGTTTCTTTTAAGAATAGTTTTTTATTAGTAATCAATGTATTATTTCTTTTGTGACAAAAATAAGATTCTAAACTGAGTCAACTCTTCTTTTTTTATAAAATTGAATGGTATGAGTTCATTCTTTTGTGCATTGGAGTAAGAAAAAATAGATTAGTATGTTAAATTTGTTTTAAAGCAAACTCACATGAATAAAAAAACGTTTAAAATATTTTTACTAGTCGTATCTATTTTATCTATTTATAAAATTGTGGAGTATCGGGTTACAAAAAAAGTAGATGCTTATTTAAAAACACAACAATTAAGTTATGATGCTGTATCAGTAAATTTATTACTTGGTAATATTACTTTAAAGAATGTAGCAAGTGTAAAAGATAGTCTTCAATTTACAACAGAAAAATTAGAAATTGAAGATGTTTCTTATTATCAATATGTAAAAAAAAAATCAATTTCTGTGGGGAATTTAAAAGTGCTGAATTCTAAAATTACAGGGAAGCTAATAAGTAAAGAAACTAAAAAAGAGGAGAGTACTAGTACATCGAAAAAAGCTCCTTTAGATTTAAAAATAGACAATATTCAGTTTGAGAATATAGAAATTGATATCATTAAGAATGATAACTATCCTTTAATTGTACAAAACATTTCTTTTGAAATGAATGGTTTTGAGTTGGATGATACTCAAAATAAAACGATTCCTTTTTTATATGATGATATACAGATCTCAATGAGTAATTTTGAAACTCAGTATTCTAAAGTTCAGAAAGTTAAATTTTCTAAATTAAATTTTGAAAAAGACAATTTAACCTTAGATAGTTTAGAAATTAGGCCGTTAAAGTCGAGAGAAGAATATATCTATCATGTTTCTCAAGAAAAAGAATTAATGACTTTATTTAGTGAAAAAGTTGTTATTTCTGATATAAAAATAGTGGAAAAAGAAAAATTTCACGTCATTGTAAACCATATTTTATTTGATGAAGTTTTTTTTAATTTATATTTAGACGGAACTGTTTTAGAGCATCCAAATATAAGGAAGGATTTGTATAGTAAAAGTCTTAGAAATTTACCATTTAATATTGATGTAAAAAATGTAGATATTAAAAATTCTAAAATTGTTTATGAAGAATATATAATTGAAAACAACAAACCAGGTATTCTAATTTTCGACAAGTTACAGGCGCAAATAAGTAATATAAATAATAGTAGTGATAAAGCTACTAAGTTAACAACTGCAAAGATTCAATCTAATTTTATGGAATATTGTCCGTTGGATATTGAGTGGACATTTGATATTAATAATAAAAATGATAATTTTAGAATAACAGGAAGTTTGTTTGATGTGAATTCAAAAAACATGAGTTCTTTTTTATTACCTACCATGAATGTGAAAATGGATGGTTATATAGATAAAATGTATTTCGATTTTGAAGGAAATGATTTTACCTCTAATGGGAAGTTAAATTTAGATTTTAAAAACTTTAACATTAAAGTTTTAGACAAAGACAAAACCAAAAATAAAGTGCTAAGTTGGTTGGCAAATCTATTTATAAAAGATTCTTCTAAAAACGGAATTGTAAAGGTAGAAACTGAAAATGTAGAAAGAGATACCACAAAATCTTTCTGGAATTTTTTTTGGATAAATGTTGAAAAAGGACTACAAAATTCTTTGATTTAACAGCTTAAATCTATGATTGTTTTTTTAACTTTTTATATTTTTTTTCATAAATAGTAAAAGAAACATAATAAGATAGAAGGAAATAAACGCAAAAAATAGTAAGTACTTTAGAAACGAATTGCAGGGTTAAAAAACCTTGTACACTTTCTAGTAATTGAAAAACAATACCAAAAGGAATTGCAAAATAAAGACTTTGTAGCAGTGCGTATTTAACTCTATTATTTCTCTTTGCTTCCCAATACTCTATAAAGTTGTCTTTCTTAGATTTTGCAGATTTTTTAGAACTCATTTTTTGTTTTTATAATCTCAAAGATATATATAACCAAAGAAATTTAGTTTGTTTTTTAATACTGTTTTTTTATCAATTAATAAAAACAAAAAAACCGAAGCAACTTGCTTCGGTTTAAATATGATTCGTTTATGTCTAGATATTAGGAATCACTAATTCTTGACCTATTTGAATGGCATCAGGATTCGTTAAAATATTTGTGTTAGCTTCAAAAATAACATTGTATTTTCCAGACTTTCCGTAATATTTTTTAGATATTTTACTTAAAGTATCTCCACTTTTTACAGTATGAGATGCAAAAATAGAAGTATCAGCAACTTCAATATTTGCTTGTATATCTGTAGGGTTATCACCACCTACTTCTTTTATTTTATCCCAAAGAAGGTTTTTTTCATATTGGTTTTTTGCAGTACCTGTTAAGTGTAAAACACCATTTTCTTCTTTTACATCACCGTTTTCAATTGCTAATTGTTCTCCTAAATCTAATACACTTTGATATTTTGTTTTCATTTTATTTTTTAGTTATCGTTAATACTTTAAAGATACAAAAAAACCGAAGCAAGAAGCTTCGGTTTTCGATAAAAGTACTGTTTTTATCGTTAGAATTAAACTATCGTAAATAATATTACTTTTTTCTGTCAGATTCGTATTTCTAATGTGCTACAAATCTAATAATCTATATTTTATAAATGAATCACTTCATCATAAGCGTCAGCAACAGCTTCCATAACTGCTTCACTCATGGTTGGGTGAGGGTGAATTGTTTTTAAAACTTCATGACCAGTAGTTTCTAATTTACGTCCTAAAACTGCTTCAGCAATCATATCTGTAACACCAGCACCAATCATATGGCATCCTAACCATTCTCCGTATTTTGCATCAAAAATTACTTTTACAAAACCTTCTGTAGCTCCAGATGCAGTTGCTTTACCAGATGCAGAAAATGGAAATTTACCAACTTTTAAATCGTAACCAGCTTCTTTAGCTTTTGCTTCAGTCATACCAACAGATGCAATTTCTGGAGTAGCATACGTACAACCCGGTACGTTTCCGTAATCGATTGGCTCTGTATGTAAACCAGCTAATTTCTCTACACAAGTAATTCCTTCTGCAGAAGCAACGTGTGCTAAAGCTTGTCCAGGAACCACATCACCAATAGCATAATAACCAGGTATGTTTGTTTGGTAAAAATCGTTTACTAAGATTTTATCTCTGTCAACAATAATTCCAACATCTTCTAAACCAATGTTTTCAATGTTAGATTTAATTCCAACTGCAGATAATAAGATATCAGCCGTTAAAGTTTCCTCTCCTTTTTTAGTTTTTACAGTAGCAACAACACCTTCACCAGAAGTATCAACAGATTCTACAGAAGAATTTGTCATTACTTTAATACCTGCTTTTTTAATTGATTTTTCAAATTGTTTAGAAACATCAATATCTTCAACTGGTACTACATTAGGCATAAATTCTACAATAGTAACATCAGTTCCCATAGAATTATAAAAGTGAGCAAACTCAACACCAATTGCTCCAGAACCTACAACAATCATAGATTTTGGTTGCGTAGGTAAACTCATTGCTTGTCTATAACCAATTACTTTTTTACCATCTTGAGGTAAATTAGGTAATTCTCTAGAACGTGCGCCTGTAGCAATAATAATATTGTCTGCACTATATTCAGTTACGGTTCCATCCTCGGCAGTAACATCTACTTTTTTACCAGTTTTAATTTTACCAAAACCGTTAATAATATCAATTTTGTTTTTCTTCATTAAAAAAGCAACACCTTTGCTCATTCCTTCAGCAACACCACGACTTCTTTTAATTACAGCATCAAAATCTTTATCAATAGCTTCTGCTTTTAAACCATATTGGTCAACATGCTTTAAATAATCATAAACCTGTGCAGATTTTAACAATGCTTTTGTAGGTATACATCCCCAGTTTAGGCAAATTCCACCTAAGCTTTCTTTCTCTACAATGGCAACTTTAAAGCCTAATTGAGAAGCTCTAATACCTGTAACATAACCTCCAGGTCCACTTCCAATAATAATGATGTCGTATTTCATAATTGTATATTTAACTTTTTATTTTTATCTATGTTACTTCTAGTGATTTTTTTAAATCGTATCCAGAAGTTGGGCGTTTTAACAGGCTTTCCGTTGTATCTTTTGCTAAAAAAGCAAAAGGATGCCACTTCAATCCCTAACGCTTGCTAATTTACTAACTTTTGGTCTTACAGCCAATGTAAGATTCAACTAATTTACATTCTCTCCGGAACTTTAATTCCTAATAATAAAAATGCAGATTTTATAGTATCAGCTACTTTTTTAGACAATTGAACTCTAAAAGCTTTTTTATCTAAATCTTGTTCTCCTAAAATGTGTACATTCTGATAGAAAGAATTAAACTCTTTTACCAAATCGTATGTATAATTTGCAATAATTGCTGGCGAATAATTGGCAGCAGCTTGTTGTACCGTTTCAGGATACAATTCTAATTGTTTTAGTAATTCTTTTTCCTTTTCGTGTAATTCTGTCTTTACAGGTTGTGAGTAATCAAAATCTGCTTTTCTAATTATAGACTGAATTCTAGCATAGGTATACTGAATAAAAGGGCCTGTATTTCCCTGAAAATCTACAGAAGATTTTGGGTCGAACAAAATTCTCTTTTTAGGATCTACTTTTAAAATAAAGTATTTTAAAGCACCTAAACCAATGGTTTCGTATAATTCGTTTTTCTCTTCATCAGAATAACCGTCTAGTTTTCCTAATTCTTCAGAAATTTCTTTGGCAGTTGCCGTCATTTCATCCATTAAATCATCTGCATCTACAACAGTTCCTTCTCTAGATTTCATTTTACCAGAAGGTAAATCTACCATTCCGTAACTTAAATGATGCAATTGTTTTGCCCAATCAAATCCTAATTTCTTTAAAATTAAGAACAATACTTGAAAATGATAATCTTGCTCGTTTCCAACCGTATACACCATTCCACCAACATCTGCATAATCTTTTACACGTTGTATAGCGGTACCAATATCTTGCGTCATATAAACAGCTGTTCCATCAGAACGCAAAACGATTTTCTCGTCTAATCCATCTTCGGTTAAATCACACCAAACAGAACCGTCTTCTTTTTTGTAGAAAACACCTTTTTCTAAACCTTGTGCAACTACATCCTTTCCTAATAAGTAGGTGTTACTTTCATAATATAAAGTGTCAAAATTTACCCCCATACTTTTATAAGTAACCTCAAAACCAGCATATACCCAAGAGTTCATTTCTTTCCAAAGAGCAACAACTTCTTCATCTCCAGCTTCCCATTTCAACAACATTTGTTGTGCTTCTACAAATAAAGGAGCTTCTTTTTTAGCTTCGTCTTCTGTTTTACCTTCCGCAATTAATTGCGCAATTTCTTTCTTATATTCTTGGTCGAATTTTACGTAGTAATTACCAACCAATTTATCACCTTTTAAACCTGAAGATTCAGGAGTTTCTCCGTGCCCAAACTTTTCCCAGGCCAACATAGATTTACATATATGAATACCTCTGTCGTTAATAATCTGTGTTTTATAGACTTTTTTACCGGCAGCTTTTATAATTTCTGCAACAGAATATCCTAATAAATTGTTACGAACGTGCCCTAAGTGTAAAGGTTTGTTGGTATTTGGAGAAGAGTATTCTACCATCACCGCTTTTTCATCCGCCTTTGGCGAAACCATACCGTAACTAGAATCAGGATAAATAGAATTGAAAAAGTTAGTATAAAAACTATCGTCAATTACTAGATTTAAGAAACCTTTTACTACGTTGTAATTGGTTATTTCGGCAACATTTTCTACTATATATTTACCTAAATCCTCACCAATTTGTACAGGATTTCCTTTTTTGTATCGCAATAAAGGGAATACTACTACTGTAATATCTCCTTCAAATTCTTTTCTTGTTGCCTGAAATTCTACTGTTGGAATCTCTATATTGTATAGTGCTAAAAACCCTTCTTTTACTTTGGTTTCTATAATGTTTTGAATGCTCATTTAGTATCGAAAATTGAAATGCAAAATTACGTTAAAAGATTAAAAGATTCAAGCCTTCACAATTAAAGATTTACAAGTTTAAATTAGATGAATTTTAAGTGATAAAATAGAAGTAATTGATGTGTAAGATAATTATGAAACCTTTTTTTAGAAATCTTGTTTTAAACTATTAAATTGTATTTTTGCACAATGGAAAAACGTCTAGAACAATTACCAAAATTAGCAGAAGAAGCTAAAAAGGAAAGTCTAAAGTACTTTGCGACGCTTAAGAAAAGAACGCCCAAAAATTTAGATTACGTTGTACAAGAATTGCATGATGCAGAATTTAAAAAAACAGATTGTTTAACCTGCGGAAATTGTTGTAAAACTACAAGTCCTATTTTTACGGATAAAGATGTAGAACGTATTTCTAAGCATTTAAAAATGAAAGTTGCCGGTTTTACAGAGCAATATTTAGAAAGAGATGAAGATGATTTTATGGTGTTAAAAACAGCACCTTGTTCTTTCTTTGATGAATCTGATAATACTTGTTTTATTTATGATGTTCGCCCAAAAGCTTGTTCAGAATATCCGCATACAAATAGAAAGAAGTTTATAAATATATCTGATTTAACGGTTGCAAATACAGCTATTTGTCCTGCTGCTTATTCTATTGTAGAAGCATTAAAAAAAGCAGTACCTATGGTTTCTAAAGTGAAAAAAAGAAGGAGTTAATTAGGGGAATTGTTAAATATATCTAAAAATAAAATTCAAATATTTTTTGGCACAGAAGTTGGTTATATTAAAATGAAGGCAACGTAGTAAACTGTTTTCATTGTGTAAATTATTTGAATTAGTTAGCATAACAAAAAACCATCTTAAACGAGATGGTTTTTTTAGTTTTGTATATTATTTCTGTATGAGCTCAATGGCCTTATTAGTTTCTTTTTGAGGTAATTTACAAGTACCTAAATTACAGACGTAAATGTAAGTTTCATCTTCTACAAATTTATCTTTTAATAGAGGAACACTTTCATTTTCATTTGCAGAACCTACAATTATAATATTTGGTATATAATGATCTAATAACTCATTTTTAATATTTTGTGCTTCATTTCCTACAATTGCAACTTCATAAAATGGTTTGGTATAATTGGTCATTAAATTTAACCAATTACTAAAACCCGTAGGACTTTCTAAAATGTGATTGTGCATATTATGAAGCATTTGTTTTGCCATTTTAGTGTAATTTGTATCGTAATAATAAAGGCTCAACTTAAACAAACAGTTAGCTAAAATAGAATTAGGAGAAGCAATTACATTATCATCAACTTTTACTTTTCTAGATATTAATTTTTTACTTTTATTAGAAGCAAAATAAAACATATTGTTTTCTGTATTTTTATAATTGGCTAAAGTAAAGTCCATTAATTTTTTAGATGTTGTTAACCATTTTTCATCAAGAGTTACTTCATATAAATTGATAAAGGCATCTATTAACGTAGCATAATCTTCGGAATATGCATTAATAGTATTTTTTCCATTTTTGTAATTTCGATGCAGATTTCCGTCTTTTTGCAATTGATTGTTTAAAATAAAATTTGCATTTTTAAGTGCGGCTTTTAAATAATCTTCGTTTTTTATAGCTTTATAAGCATCTAGGTACGCTTTTATCATTAAGGCATTCCAAGAGGTTAAAACTTTATCGTCTAAATTTGGTTTTACTTTTTGTTTTCTTGCTTTTTTAAGAATTGTTTTCCAGTTTTTAATTTTAATTGAAAGTGCGTCCGTTCTTATTTTATGTTTGTTTGCAAAAGCTACATTGGTAGAATTTCTGATTAAAACATATCTGTCTTTTTCCCATAGACCAAAATCATTTATATTATAATAATCTTCAAACAGAGCGTAATCATCAGTAATTAAATCTTGCAATTCTTGTTTTGTAAAATAATAATAAGCACCTTCTTCTAATTCATTCTCTATGTTTTTACTATCGGCATCTAAAGAAGAAAAGAACGTTCCATTTTTATCTGTTAATTCTTGATTTACAAAATCTAAAGTTTCTTCAATCGTCGTCTTGTATAACTCCTTTTTATCATTTTGATAAGCTTTGGCATACAAACTAACAAGTTGAGCATTGTCATAAAGCATTTTTTCAAAATGTGGAATGTGCCATTTCTTATCCGTAGAATATCTAGAGAAACCACCATTTATGTGGTCATAAATTCCACCAAAAGCCATTTTTGTTAAGGTAGTTTCTATATGTTTTTTTACACCTTCATCTTCAAATTGATAACCGTACCTTAATAAGAACTCATAAGAATTTGGCATTGGGAATTTAATATCACTTTTTTCACCACCATAAATAGTGTCAAAGTCTTGTTGCCATTTTAAAACTGCTTTTTTTAGTTCTGTATCTGTAAACTCGGCTTTGTCTTCTTTTAATGTAATTAATTCTGATTGTTGTAAACCTTCTGTAAGTTTTGCTGCAAATTCTATAGCTTTTTCTGGAGTTTCTTTATACAGTTTAGAGATGTTTAATAAAATTTCTTGCCATTGTTCTTTTGTAAAATAAGTTCCTCCAAAAATGGGTCTTCCATCTGGTAATGCTATACAGTTAAGTGGCCAGCCACCACTACCAGTCATTAATTGTACGGCATTTAAATACACATTATCTACATCTGGTCTTTCTTCTCTATCAACTTTAATATTAATAAAGTTTTCGTTCATTATTTGGGCAATAGAATCATTTTCAAAACTCTCTTCTTCCATAACATGACACCAATGGCAAGCAGAATAGCCAATAGAAATAATAATTAGCTTATTCTCGTCTTTGGCAAGTTGTAAAGTTTTATCATTCCAAGCTTTCCAATTTACAGGATTGTTTACGTGCTGTAACAAATAAGGACTCGTTTCATTGGCTAATTCATTTTGACTAGCTGTTTTTCTGTCTTTGTTACAACTTAAACAGAGCATTATACATAAATAGGATAAGGTTTTAGTAATGAGTCTCAAGCTTTTATTTTTATTAAAAATTAAATTAAAATATCAATAGAACTAAAGTATTATAAAACTCTAATTTAAAAAACTCTTTTGATGCAAAATCTAAAGCATCAAGTAACTCATATGTGTTATTGCCTTATAAAATGGGGTGTTAAGGTAGTAATTGCAACAAATGTTTTAATCTTAGTTCAAATAGTTTTATTCATATATTTAGTTAAATAGTAGTTTTATCAAAAATAGTAAACAATTAAATAAACTTTAAATATGAGACTAGCGTTGAAAAAAAATATTTCTGTATTCGTTTTTGTTTTGTGCTTACAGATTTCATATACGAAAGCACAAGATAAAATACCACAAATTCAATTAGAGAAAAATGAAGTTTCTACTGCGTTTATAGAAGCCAAAATAGATAGTATTATTGCTGTTTTAACTTTAGAAGAAAAAGTAGCAATGACACATGCGCAGTCTAAATTTAGTACTAAAGGAGTTGCAAGATTAGGAATTCCAGAAGTTTGGATGTCTGATGGACCACATGGAGTTAGAGAAGAAATTAGTTGGGATGCTTGGGAGAATGCAGGGTGGACCAATGATGCTATTACTGCTTTTCCGGCACTTACATGTTTGGCGGCAACTTTTAATCCAGAATTAGCAGAGAATTATGGTTTTAGTTTAGGTGAAGAAGCAAAATATAGAGAAAAAGAGGTTTTATTAGGTCCTGGTGTAAATATTTATAGAACGCCCATGAATGGTAGAAATTTTGAATATTTAGGTGAAGATCCTTTTTTAGCTTCTATGATGGTAGTTCCTTATATTAAAGGGGTTCAAGACAATGGTATTGCCGCTTGTGTAAAACATTTTGCTCTAAATAATCAAGAGTATTTAAGAGATAAAATTAATGTAGAAGTAGGTGATAGAGCATTGCATGAGATTTATTTACCAGCATTTAAAGCAGCGGTGCAAAAAGGAAATGTTTGGGCATTAATGGGCGCTTATAATAAATTTAGAGGTCAGTACACTACCCATAATAAAATTTTACATAAAATTTTAAAAACAGATTGGGGCTTTGATGGAGTTGTAATTAGCGATTGGAGTTCTGTACATTCTACCAAAGAAGCAGCTTTATATGGTGTAGATATGGAAATGGGGACAGGAACAGACGGTTTGGGAACTACAACCAATAATCATTATCAACATTATTATTTAGCAAATCCGTTTTTAAAAGCGATAAAAAATGGGGAGTTAAGTGAAGATTTGGTAGACAATAAAGTACGTAGAATATTAAGGTTGATGTATCGTACAAACTTAAACCCGAATAGAACTTTAGGGAAATTGAATACAGATAAGCATCTAGAAGTTGCTAGAAAGGTAGCAACAGAAGGAATTGTTTTGTTAAAAAATGAAGATAATTTCTTTCCTATTCAGGATAAAAAAGGAATTACAATTGCTGTTATTGGAGAAAATGCAACAAGAGATATGACACAAGGTGGAGGATCTTCTCAATTAAAACCGCTTTTTGAAATTTCTCCTTTGCAAGGGATAAAAGAACGATACAAAAATGCAACGATTATTCATACAATGGGCTATGAGTCTGGTGCCTCTGTTTATGATAAAATTTTACCAGCTAATTTAGACCAAGATTCTTTGTATGTAAAAGCAATTGAAGTTGCAAAAAAAGCTGACATCGTTCTTTTTGTGGGCGGTTTAAATAAAAGTCATCACCAAGATAGTGAGGGAGATGATAGAAAAGTTTTTGATTTGCCTTACGGACAAGAAAAATTAATAAATGGAATTCAAAAAGTTAATGAAAACTTAGGTTTGTTATTGGTTACAGGAAATGCGGTAAAAATGCCTTGGATTTCTAAAACAAAAGGAATTTTACAAACTTGGTATTTGGGTAGTATGGCTGGTCATGCAATAGCAGATGTTGTTAGTGGAGATATAAACCCTTCCGGGAAACTTCCTTTTTCTTTTCCAAAAGAATTAAATGACAATGCAGCACATGCTTTCGGACAAATATCCTACCCAGGAGATGGCGTTAATCAAAATTATAGCGAAGGTATTTTAGTCGGATATAGATGGTTTGATACCCGAAAAATAAAACCTCAATATGCTTTCGGATTTGGTTTATCTTATACTGATCTTAAAATTTCTGATGTAAAAATCGATCAAATAAAATATGCTAAGAATGATCAAATAAAAATAACTTTTGATGTTGCAAACACCGGAGATAGAGCAGGAGCAGAAGTTGTACAAGTATATGTTGGTAAACATAAATCTAAAGTAGAAAGAGCTTTAAAAGAATTAAAAGGATTTTCGAAAATTTATTTAGATAAAGGAACTAAAAAAACGAGTACAATTACTATTGATGCATCCACATTAGCCTATTATAATCCAGAAATTTCAGATTGGACTGTAGAGGAAGGAACTTATTATTTATACGTAGGTAACGCATCCAATAATATTGTGAAAAAGATAAAATTTGATTTGTTTTAATTTGAGTTGATTAAAGTGGAAAAGCAGTATGAATTTAATTTTGTACTGCTTTTTTTTAGTAAAAAATGAGTCACTCTTTATATAATTACTAAAAATGTAGACATAACTAAAGAGAAAGTAAGAAGTAGCCTTTGTAATTTTTATGAATTAAAGACGCAAAAAATACTTTTTTCATAGAAAATAAACCAACAAAATGAATAATATTATGAAAAAAACATTCCTTTTATTACTGTTATTGGTAACAACTATAAGTTGTAAAGAAAACAAGAAGTTGTCTTCTGCAGAAGACACAACGCATGAAGCAAAGATTGAAGTATTACTCTCTAAAATGTCTTTAGAAGAAAAAATAGGGCAAACCAATTTAAGAGGTATGCACAGTACAGAAAATGAACTTCCAGAAAAATTAATAACAGCTGTTAAAAAAGGAGAAGTTGGTGCTTTTTTAAACATTATGAATTTAGACTATGTAGATGAATTACAGAGAATCGCGGTTGAAGAGAGTCCAAACGGAATTCCATTAATTTTTGGTAGAGACGTAATTCATGGTTTTAAAACTATTTTTCCAATTCCATTGGGATTAGCTGCTACTTGGAATACACAAATAGTAGAAAAATCTTCTGAAATAGCTGCTTTTGAGGCTACGTCATCAGGTATACGATGGACGTTTGCCCCAATGTTAGACATTGCAAGAGATAGCCGATGGGGAAGAATTGCAGAGTCTCCAGGAGAAGATCCTTATTTAGCAACCGTTTTAGGTGCTGCTTATATTAAAGGTTTTCAAGGAAATAATTTAAGCAACCCCTACAGAATTGCGGCTTCTGCAAAACATTATATTGCCTATGGAGCTGCCATTGGAGGTAGAGATTATAACACGGTTAATTTAAGTGAACCTCTTTTAAGAAACATTTATTTACCACCATTTAAAGCAGCTATAAATGCTGGTGCTGCAACTGTAATGAGTTCTTTTAATGAAATAAACGGAATTCCAGCAACAGGACATGAGTTTCTATTAAAGGATGTTTTAAGAGGAGAATTACAATTTGATGGCTTTGTAGTAAGTGATTGGGATTCGGTTACAGAAATGATTGCTCATGGTTTTGCAAGTGATGAAAAACATGCTGCAGAATTAGCTGCGAAAGCAGGGTTGGACATGGAAATGAATAGTGAAGCTTACGAAAACCATTTAAAAGAATTGATTGAAGAAGAAAAGGTAACTATAGAAGAATTAGATGAATTTGTACGTAATATTCTACGAATTAAATTTAGACTTGGTCTTTTTGAAAATCCGCATAGAAACAAAGAACATACGGGTAACTTGTATGCAGAAAGTCATCTAGAAGAGGCTAAAAAAGCAGCGATTGAAAGTGCGGTGTTGTTAAAAAACAAGAATTCTATTTTACCTCTTTCGGAGAAAACAAATATTGCAATTATTGGACCTTTGGCAAATGCACCACACGAACAATTAGGAACTTGGGCTTTTGATGGTAAAAAAGAACACACCAATACACCTTTAGATACATACAAAGAAGCGAATACAAATTTTACGTTCGCAAAAGGATTAGGGCATAGTAGAGATGTCTCTACAGAAGGGTTTAAAGAAGCTATAAATAACGCAGAAAAATCTGATGTTATTTTATTTTTTGGAGGAGAAGAAGCAATTTTATCTGGTGAAGCACATAGTAGAGCAAACATTAATTTACCAGGAGCTCAAGAAGAATTAATTAACGAATTGGCTAAAACAGGAAAACCTATTGTTTTAGTAATTATGGCAGGTAGACCCATTACCATTACAAATATTATAGATAAAATAGATGCTGTTTTAATGGCATGGCACCCCGGAACAATGGGAGGTGAGGCTTTGTATGAAATTGTACATGGAATAAAATCTCCTGAAGGAAGATTGCCTGTTTCTTGGCCAAAAACAGCTGGTCAACTCCCGTATTTTTACAATCATAAAAATACAGGAAGACCTGCGGATAGCATTAATTTTATTCCGATGGATAAAATCCCTATTGCTGCATGGCAAAGTTCACTGGGTAATGATTCTCATTATTTAGATGTCGGTTTTACACCTCATTTTCCTTTTGGTTATGGCTTAACCTACACAACTTTTAAATATGCGGATATTTCTATATCTAAAGAGATCATTAACTTTAATGAAGATTTAGAGATTAAGGTATCCATTACAAATACAGGTGAAAATGACGGTAAAGAAATAGCACAACTCTATATACAAGATGTTGTTGGCAGCATTACTAGACCTGTTAAAGAGTTAAAAAGATTTGAGCATGTATTCTTAAAAAGTGGAGAAACAAAAGAAGTTACTTTTAAAATTTCGGCTAAAGATTTAGAGTTTGTCAATCATAAAATGATAAAAGCAGCAGAAGAAGGAGTGTTTAATATTTGGGTTGGACCAAATGCATCAGAAGGTTTAAAAACATCATTTTCTCTTAAAAAGTAAATATTAAAAGTTAGGTTCAATGGTTCTTTGTGGTAGCAAAAGAGATATTTAATATATTATTTCCCTAGCTTCTGTTTAGGGAAATATTTATACCAGATTAAGAGTCGTAAAATTATAATGTATTAAAATAAAAGACACATAATTATTTTAAAATGGAGTCTTTAACTCTTATTGGTTGTAAAGTCAGATGTATCTGAAAGCGTTTTTATGAAAGCGATAATATCATTAATTTCTTGTTTCGATAAATTTAAATGTGCGTTAGAAAGTGTTTGATTTTTTACTTTTATTCCCATTCCTTCTCCACCGCCTAAGTTATAAAACTCTAAAACATCTTCTAAAGTATAAAATAAACCATTGTGCATGTAGGGGGCTGTTAAATCTGCATTTCTAATAGAAACCGTTTTAAAAGAATTTTTAAAATAAGGTTGTTTATCGCCTATAAGGCCATTATTATAACGCCCTAAGTCTGTGTCTAATTTAGGGTTTATAGAATCAAAACCCTGTGTAATACCTAAAACTTCAGACTCTGATTCTAAATAAAAGGGAGGTGTAGTTCCGTTAAAAATTGGAGCAAAATGGCACGTAGCACAAGTTCCTTTTCCCATGAATAAATTAAAACCTCGTTTTGCATTTTCAGGATATTTTGTTGTTTCATTTCTTACATACCTATCAAATGGACTCTTAAAGGATTTTAAAGAATTTACATAAGCTGCAATAGCGTTACTTATAGAACGTTGGTTGATATTTTGTTTGGTAATTCCTTTGTAAGCATCTTTAAACAACGCTAGATATTTGGGATCTTTATTTAGTTTTTTAATTATAGCGTTAAAAGTAGTGTTAAACTCTAAGGGGTTATCAATAACATGAGCCACTTGAGTTTCTAAATTAGAAGCGCGCATGTCTAAAAAGTAACCCGTGGAATAACCTGCGTTTAATATGGTTGGAGCATTTCTAGCTCCAAAGCCCCCTTTTTTATTAGATATACTTTTAGGTAGACCATCTGCAAACCCTTTATTTGGATCATGGCAAGTTAAACAAGACATTTTACCACTATTAGAAAGTTGTGGATCATTAAACAATAACTTACCTAATTTAATTGTTTTTTTATTATCTAAAGGTAAGTAAACTAATTCAGAGTAAAAATCACTGTTTATAAAATTAGCATCAAATATATTTTTTACTTTATAATTTTGAGCATGCTTTTTATAAGGTTCAAGCGTGATGTTATTCAGGTTTTGAAACTCTAATAAGTTACCGTATAATGGATTTACGACTTCTTTTAAAAAGAGCATTCTATCAAATTCATTAAAATTATTTTCTAATTTTAATGAATTTTCTCCTTTTTCAAAAAGTCTTTTAATATGGTGAAATTTAATAATTGCATTAGGATTTATTCCTTCCTTGTAGTGCAAAAAAGCGGTTTTCATACTTTGCAAACTCACTAAACTTTCCTCTAGACCATTTACAGAACCAGGCGTGTCGTAGCCTGTAATTCCTAGAGTGAAAATTCTAACCATTCCAGAGCGAATAGACTCTATAATTTGACTAGATTTTAACTGAATTGGTAAGTGGCTTTTTAGAAGGAAATCTACACGTTCTTTTAATTTATTAGCTAATTTTTTAATATGTTGTTTGTTTTCTAAAGAATTTTCTTCAAAAATAGCCTCATCTAATGCTTGTAAACCATTTGGTTTTATAACTTTAGTAGCTTCAAAATATTCACTTATTTTTGGTAACGGAGCTCCGTTTATATAAGTAGTATTGTAAAATGTTTGGTAATAATCAAAAATAAATTCAATTTTCTTATAAGCTAATCTTGTATTTCTTACTTGGCTTTTTATATCTTTAAAGGGAGCATTTTTATTTGTAAGATCATCTAATAAGTTTACTTCCTTTTGAAACTTGTAAAAATTTTTTGTATGATCAAAAACTATATTTTTTAAAATGGAATCTGTTTTATAAACGGTTGTTTTTTTACCCGACAAGATAAAAAAGCAACTAAAAAGCAATATACATAAAATGCTTATTTTTTTCATTTAGTACAAGTTTTATCAACTATTAAGGCTTTTTTATCAGAATAAAAAAGCCTTAATAGTAATTTATTAAAATGAGAATTTAAAATTATTTTAAAATAACAGATTTATAAAACGTTCCCTTATCCGTTGTTATTTCTACAACATATGTACCTAATTCCATTTTTTTAACGTCGATAACTTTGTCATTACTTTCTTTAACCAACTGACCAATATTATTATAAAATTGAACTTTTTTTAGTTTTTCTTTAGGCTTTAAGTTGATGGTAAGTACACCGTTAATGGGTGATATAAACGATTCATTATCTTTTATAATTTCTTTTTTGATAGAAGAAGATTTAATAGTGATGTTAGGTTTATTGATGGTGAAATAATCATCAATTTCATTAGTATCTCGTATAAATTTAACAGTTAAATTTTGTCCACCTTTACCATCATCATCAACCTCCATAACACAAGAACCCAGTTTATTTAAAGAAATATACATTGCTTTATGGTTTAATTCTCCGCCAGATATTTGTCCTGCAGACCCTGTTGTTATATAAACAGCTCCTTTAGTATCTTCTTTTGTTTTTATGTAAGCACCATTACCATCTATTTTTCCATCTCCAGTTCCATTTTTGCCAACAATGTTACCTCCTTTAGTTGTTTGTTTAGGATTAAAACTATTAGAAAAACCTTGATGCCCGTTTAAAAAATAAGAACGTTCATAAGAATGACTATGACCGTTTAAAACAAGGTCTATACCATTGGCTTCTAACATAGGCATAAAGTTTTCTCGCATTTCAATAAGTCTATCTTCTACATCAGAATCATGAGAACCTTTAGAGTATGCAGGGTGATGGAATAAAGTTACAATCCAATCTTGTTTTGTATTTTGAATATCTGTTAAAGCCCAATTGTACATTGCATCACCAACAGCTCTACTAGAGTGGTGAGAATCTAATATTATAAAATGAATATTAGCATAATTAAAAGAATAATAAGCTTCAGTACCAGAAGCTATTCCGCCTGCTTCTGCTTCTTTAGGAAAAGAAAAAATATCATAATAAGGACCAGATTGCGTGTCTGAATCAGCAGTGTAACCATCGTGATTCCCTAAACAAGACCAAGCAACAGATTTTTTTAGCATCTCGTTATAAACATCAAAAAAAGCAAGTTTGTACTCTATATCCGTCCCGCTACTATAGGCATTATCGCCTAAAAATAACATCATATCTGTTTTACCTGTGTTTATAGAATCTGTATCAACATACTTATAATAGGCATCTCTTACATTTCTTTGACTTTTATTATCTGTACCAGGATCACCTAAAATCCAAGCACGAACAAATTGATCTGTACCAACTTTTGGAGCAGTTATTACATACATATCACCAGAAATACTTTCGGCTAAAACTTCCTCTTGATTACCAATATTAAAATAGTATTTTGTGTTTGGTTGTAAATTAGATAAAGCAACTTGGTGTTCTGTTGTTTTATTTTTATTGATTTTATTGTTAGATAAAGAATCTAATCTAGTTCCGTAATTAACAACAGATGCTGTTGCTATATCTGTTCGCCATTTTACAATAACGCTTGTAGGTGTACCGCTTTGTAAATAAGGACCTCTTTTTACAATGACAGAAGTTTGAGAAAATAAAGACACAGAAATTAATGTCAATAGTAAAAATATGCTTTTTTTAATCATAATATTTAGTTGTTAATAGCGTTTTCTAAAGTTTTAATTTGTTGTTTTAACTTAATTGTAGAGTTCATTTTTTTTAATTTAGCATCTAATTTTTCTATATTAATAGAAGCTAATTGTATGGCTATATTTGCTTGTTGATGTTGGTGTAAACTTGCTAAATACTTAGCTTTTTTATAATACCAAAACTCTTTTCTGTTGTATTCTATAATAAAATAATTGTATTGTGTAATTACTTTTTCTGTTTGATTAGATTCTTTTAAATAATCTAACTTTTTAAGTTGAAGAGATAATGTATTTGTACCCAATTTTTCTAAACCTACTTCTATTACTTGTAAAGCATCTTTATAATTTTTATTATTTTCTGCAAGTATTATTTTTGCATATTCTAAAATATTTTCTGGGCGAATATCTTGTAGATTATCAATAACATATTTATATGCTGTTACCGATTTTTTATAGGCTTTTAAATGGAATAATATTTGGGCTTCTAGCTTTTTAGCTTTGGTATTTAATTTCTCTTTTTTTAAATAAGAAGTTATCGCTTTTAAAGCTTCATTATATTCTTCTGATAAATAATTTACCTCAGCAATTCTATATTCTAAAGCATTATTTTTATTTCCTAAAGTTTTAGATTTTTTATAATCGATTAATGATTTATTATATTCTGTATGTTGTTGGTATAGTAAACCTCTTTGAAAATAAAGGTTAAAATTATTTGGGTCTTTTTTAATTTCTAGAGTCTTTTTTTCTATTTGAATAGATAAATCTCCGTGTGCAAATACTTGTACAGATAAGAATAAAAAGGAAACAATAAAAAGTATTCTTATAAAAAGAGGATTCCCAAAGTTTAGGGGATATGATTTTTTAACCATGGAATAGGAAGGTTTTTTAAAGGGCAAATGTATATAATCTGTTTGCAAATGATTTTTCGAAAAATTAAAAACAAGAACTACTAAACATGTTGACAATAGAGGGCGTAACGAATATTTAATTTAAATCTAATTAATTTAACTTATTGGTAGTTAGTGCTTTATTTTTTTTTGTTATGTTTAGATTAACAATTAGTTAAGTAAATGTTTATTCTGAAGTTGTTTATTAAAACTATAATTATAGATGCTTCGGATATTCATTTATAACTAAAATAGGAACAAAACCTATTTTAAGTACTCTTATTTAGAACTTTAAAAGAGTCTGATTTTTTTATTAGAGAGGAATTTTAAGATATTACTTTTTGTTGTATTAGTGTTCTTGTAAGTGTTTAAAAAGCTTAATAACAAGTGTTTTTTATTGTCTAAAATTTTTAATTTATGATTTAACGGAATGATAATATATACTTGTTAGTAGTTGCGGTTAAATGCTTTTTTTTTGTAAAATATAAAGATGATAACAATTAAACTTATGGGTAAGAAGCAAGACTACAATAAGGCCTACAATGAGTATTGGTATCAATTATTTGGGTATGCGAATAATATTTTACGTTCTAGTGAAGATGCAGAAGATGTTACGCAAGAAGTTTTTTTAGATTTATGGAATCGCTTAGACAATTTATCAATAGAACATTATAAAGCCTATTTATTTAAAGCTGTAAAATTTCAATGTGCAAAAAGACTTCGTAATAAACCTTTTACAGAAGTTTTGTTAGAAAAAATGGAAGCTATTTTAAATTTTGATGATACAGCAGAAAGTGAAAAAATAGAAGAAAATAAAGTATTACTGATAAAAAAAATAGATGTTTTAGCCGACGACTTGTTGCCCGAAAGATGTCTTCAGATTTTTAAACTTCGGTTTAAAGAGAGTTTAAGTTACAAAGAAATTGCTTCTGTATTAAATATTTCTACAAGTACAGTTGATAACCAAATAAGCAAAGCCTTAAAAATTTTACGAGAGTCAGGAGTTTATAATTCAGAAATGATGTTACTTCAATTTGTGTTAATAGGCATTGTATCTGCACAATGTTAATTAAGTGTTATCTAGGTTAACAAAACTTTAATTTCAAATAAAAACATAGGGGACATTTAAAATCTCGGTACTTAACAGTAGAGGAATCTATTTTCCCATATATAAGTACACTATGACAGAACAGAGTTTTAAAATTATTTTAAAAAAATACGAAGAAGGAACCGCTACTCAAAAAGAAATTGAAAGTGTAGAATCTTTTTTCGATGAAATGCAAAAAGGCGGAAAAAATCCTGCGGATTTTAAATACAATCTTTCCCTTAAAAACAAAATTTACAAAAGAATAGAGAAAAATAAAAAGCCAAAAATAATTTGGCGTTGGGCAATTGCAGCTTCTATTGTTTTTCTATTAGGTTTTAACTTTTATTCTCTAAGTAATAATAAAGGAATTTTATTTTTCGGAAATCAGAATAAAACAGCACAAGTTTTAAAAGTAACTCATTTAAACGAGCAGGTAAAAGTTTATTTACCAGATGGTTCTTTAGTTGTTTTAAATGGAGGTAGTTCTATAGAATATCCTAAAAATTTTAATGATACAATTAGGTTAGTAAAGCTAAAAGGGGAAGCTTTTTTTGATGTAACTAAAAATCCGAAGAAACCATTTGTTATTGAATCTGGTAAAATTACAACCAAAGTTTTAGGTACTTCTTTTAATATAAGAGAAACCAAAAATACTACAGCAGTAGTAGTTAATACAGGTTTGGTAAAGGTAACATCTAAACAAGAATCTGTATTTATAAAACCTAACCAAAAAGTGACTTATAATAATAAAACAAGCAAGCTTTATAAGAAAGAGGTAAATGCAGAAGTAACAAATCTTTGGAGGAAAGAAGAAGTGGTTTTAGAAAAAATAAAAATTGAAGAGTTAGTAGTAGAGCTTCAAAAGTTATATAAAATTCCATTTGTTTTTAAAACAGATAACCTTAAAGAGGAGTATTTCTATTCATTAAAATTATCTAAAAATGAAACATTAGATAATTTATTAGAGCGTATCAATTTTATCAACGAAGTAAAACTAATCAAAAATAATAATATGGTTGAAATAGTGAAAAAATAGAGATAATAATTAAATAAAAATCATAAGAATTACATTAAAACAAAGTAAAAACTAAGACTTAATTAAATGAGGGAAAATCACAGTAAAACAGTACAAGTATTACTATTTGTATGTTTTTTTAGTACGATTCAGATGTTTGGAGCATCTAAAAATATGAATACAATAAATTTAACTCTAAATGAAAAAGGAGCTACGCTTGTAAAAATTTTAAACAAAATAGCTAATGTAACTCATTATAATATTACTTATGGCGATTTTATTGCCAAGAATAACAATCAATACAGTGCTGTTTATAAAAATAAATCATTGACTTTAATTTTAGAAGACTTAGGTAAACGTGCTCAGTTTGATTTTAAAGTAAATGGAGATGAAATTTTAATTGGTAAAATAAAAGAACCTAAACAACCACTACAAAAAGTGGTAATTACGGGAAATATTGTAGATGAAATGGGAGAACCTTTACCTGGAGCTACTATTCTCGAAAAAGGAACAAATAATGGAGTTACAACAGATTTTAATGGGTTATTTTCATTAAAAGTTTCTACTAATAATGCTGTAATTGTAGTTTCATATTTAGGTTTTGTAACACAAGAAGTTCCGTTAAACGGAAAAAAAGAAATTTCTGTTCGTTTAATAATGGATTCATCTAGTTTAGATGAGGTTGTAATTGTAGGATATGGAAGTGTTAAAAAAAGTGATTTAACAGGTTCTGTTTCTTCTATCGACTCAGAAGATTTGGTTGCTTTTCCAGTAATGGATGCAACACAAGCATTACAAGGAAGAGCTGCAGGTGTAACGGTACAATCTACAAACGGTGCGCCAGGTTCTGATTATAGCATTCAAATTAGAGGAAATACTTCTATAAATGCGGGTAATGATCCTTTAATTGTTGTGGATGGTTTTATTGGTGGGGTTATGCCTCCTGCGGAAGATATAGAAGCGATGGAAATTCTTAAAGATGCTTCTTCTACAGCAATTTATGGTGCAAGAGGTGCAAACGGAGTGGTAATAATAAGTACAAGAAGAGGAGCAAAGGGAAAAACACATTTTAGTTTTTCTTCTTCTTACTCAACGCATGAAGAGATCAATCGCTTAGATTTATTAAACGCAGATCAGTTTACAACTTTTATTAAAGAATTAGACCCTAGCTTTGTGGCCGAATTTACAGGAGAAGGAGTAGATTGGCAAGACAAAATCTATAGAACCGGCGGAGTTCAAAATTATCAACTATCTGCTTCTGGAGGAACTGAAAAAGTAAACTATTATTTATCGGGTTCTATTTTTGATCAAAAAGGAATTGTAGAAAATTCAGATTTTAATAGATACTCTATAACCTCTAATTTAGACTTAAAGGTATCAGAATCTGTAAAATTAGGTTCAAGTATTTTTGTTCGTAGAACTAATAAAAACGGAGTTAAAAGTCAAGAAGGAGGAGATGCAGCACAAACAGGTGTAATTTCTGGAGCTTATAAATTTTCGCCAACACAAGGAGTTACAGATGAAAATGGAGACAATTCTTTAAGTATCATTGGTTACCCTATTGATAATCCGTATGCTCTAGCAAAAGAGTATGAAAATGAGGTAATTACAGATTTGTTTCAGGGGAATGTATATGCAGAAGTTGGACTTTTTAAAGATTTAAAATTTAAATCGACTTTAGGTGTTAGTATCAATCAATCTAGAACCGGACGTTATTACCCAACAACTTTAGATAGGGGGAATAGTGTAGGTGGTGAAGCTACTTTTAGCACAAGAAAGAGTACAAGTTTTATCAACGAAAATTATTTAACGTACAATAAAACTATCGGTAAAAAGCATGATTTTTCTATTATGGCTGGTTATTCTTTACAAAAAGATAGATCAGAATCATCTAATATAATTGCTTCTGGTTTTATTTCTGATTCTTTTTCTTTTTGGAATTTAGGAGGAGGAACAAACCCTGCTTCTGTAGATTCAGAATTATCAGAAACTGCTTTTGAAGCTTTCTTTGGTAGAATTAATTATACTTTAGACAATAAATATTTATTTACGTTTACTGGGCGTCAAGAAGGAGCTTCTGTATTTGCAGCAAATAATAAGTATGGTTTTTTTCCATCAGCAGCTTTTGGTTGGAAAATTTCTGAAGAACAATTTTTATCAGAATCAAACGTCATCAACTTATTAAAACTACGTATGAGTTATGGTCAAGTTGGTAACCAGGCAATTAGTCCTTATCAATCTTTAGCATCATTTACAGATGTTTTTTCTACAGTACAAGGTAGTGCAGTTACAGCTATAAGACCGTCTACAATTTCTAATAACGATTTAACTTGGGAAACCACTACACAAACTAATATTGGGTTAGATCTTCAGGTTTTAAGAAATCGATTTGGTGTTACTTTAGATTATTATAATATGAGGACCAATGATCTTTTATTTGATGTACCAACACCAAATTATACAGGTTTTTTAACGCAGTTACAAAACATTGGTACCGTAGAAAATAAAGGATTTGAATTTGCTGTAAATGCAACTATTCTACAAGGAGATTTAAAATGGAAAACGTACGCTAACATTTCATTCAATAAAAACAAAATAATAAAACTAGTTGATAATGATACTGATGGGAATGATATATTTTATTCATCATCACCGTTGTCTGGAGCAGGAACTACACAGTTATTAAGAGAAGGTTTATCTGTTGGTCAATTTTGGGGATATCTTTATGATGGTGTTGTACAAACTACAGATGATGTACTTGTTGGTGGAGAAGAAATTGGAGGTGAAAAGTTTAAAGACCTTAACGGAGATGGCGCTTTAACAGATGATGATAGAGCAGTTATTGGAGATCCGCATCAAGATTTTAGTTGGGGTTGGAATAATGATTTTAGTTATAAAAACTTCAGTCTTAATGTATTTGTCCAAGGTTCTAAAGGTGGAGAAATATTAAATTATACTTTAATGGAATTAGGTGCTTTAAACGGTAGAACAAATGTTACTACAGAAGCACTTAATCGTTGGTCGCCTACAAATACAGATACAGATATTCCAGAAGCAAGAGTTAGTAGAAGCTTTGTTACTTCAGACAGATGGGTAGATGATGCAAGTTATATTAGATTAAAAAATATTTCTTTAGGATATAATTTCTCAGAAGCATTGTTATCTAAAATTAATCTGTCTTCTGCTAGATTATATTTAAGTGGACAAAATTTATTTACAATTACAGATTATAAAGGGATAGATCCAGAAGTATCTTATAGTAATTCTAGTAGTAATATAGGATTAGATTATGGTAGTTACCCAAGCGTTAAATCTTACACTTTAGGGTTAAACATAGAATTTTAGTATTTAATAAAAATTTGAAATTATAATTATGAATAATATAATAAAATTATCTGCCTTAGCTGTTTTAACTTTTATGGTTAGTTGTGTAGATTTAGATGAAACACCAGAAGGCTCTTTAACTCCTGAAGGATTTTTTAATACAGTAGAAGATGTATACCCAATGATAGATGGTACATATGGCTTAATGGCTTCTTCTAGTTATTACGGAGCCGGACTTACAGTTCCGTTACAATTAATGAGTGACATGGTAGATAACGGATATGAATTTGGTGATTATGCCGAGTTTAGTCCATTTTTAGTAACGCCAACAAACTCTTATGTAAACGATGTTTGGGCATCTTCATATCAAACAATTGCAACAGCCAATACAGCAATAAAAGGAATTGGTCTTTTAAATGATACAAATGAAGAAGAGAAAATTCTAGCAGAAGGAGAAGCAAGGTTTGTTCGTGCATTTTTGTATTATCATTTGGTAAGACTTTATGGTAACATTCCTTATATCGATAATCCAGATATTGCAGATCCTTTAAGTATAAAACAAGCTACTAAAGAAGAAGTGTATGCTAAAATTATAGAAGATATGACGTTTGCTTTTAATCATTTAGAGATAACTTCAAGAGGAAGTGTAAAATCTAGACCGTCTAAAGGTACAGCTGCTACTTATTTATCGTCTATATATTTGACGCTAGGTAATTGGGAGAAATCTTATGAAAATGCGAAATGGGTAATTGATAATGCTGGTCAATTAAACTATGCTTTACAAGATGATTATCAAAATATATTTAGAAATAGTGAACAGTGGGTTTCTACAGAAGATATTTTTACAATAGATTTTACGAATAATCAAACTGGGCAAAATCCTAATCCGGTTACTTATGAAAACGATAATAAAGTTGGACCATTTAATGGAGTAGAAGGTGGAGTGAAACCTATAAGAGGATGGAGTATGTTAGTACCTCACATTAATGTTTATAATAATTGGGATGTTAGAGATTACAGATTAAAAGTAAGTTTAGCAGATTCTCTAATCTTAGATGATGGTACTGATGTTGTAAGACCTTATACCGATTTTGAAATAGCAAGACCACATATAGCAAAGTTTAATAGATTTCCAGGAGAAGGGAGAACTACTGCAGGATGGAGATCTGATTTAGATTTTGTTGCTTTTAGATATGCAGAAGTTTTATTGATTGCTGCAGAATCTGCTAACGAATTAGGTTTAACTACCGAAGCTGTTGGATATTTAAATCAAATTAGAAAACGTGCAAGAAATGCAGGTGCTATTAATTTTGAAGGAAGTGGCTATGGTGTTTATATGGCTTCAAGCTATCCAGAAGATGTTGATGCTAGTATCAATAAAGAAAATTTAAGAACAACCATTATAGAAGAAAGACGTGTAGAGCTTGCTTTTGAATTTAAAAGATGGTACGATATTGTTCGTTTAGATTTAGGAAACGAAGTTTTTAATATTGATGGATTAGAACCTCAATCTAATTTTAATGAGTTTAGATACTTGTTACCAATTCCTCAAGATGAAATGAATAAAAATGAAAATTTTGTACAAAATTCAGGGTATTAAAAACCATAAAAAGATTTATTATAATATTACCTCTCTTTAAAGTTATTTTAGGTAGAGGTATATTATATTTCTAAAATAAGGTTTGTTCTCTATTATTTTTGATTGAATAATATGAAGTTGATACGATAATTCAGAAGAAAAAGGATCTTGAAGTTTTGTTTTTTTAATAAATAAAGCAGCATAAAATGAGTTTTTATGCTGCCTTATTCTTCTTAGAATAAAATTGGGGGACTAAAATTGTTAATTGTTAATATCCTGGGTTCTGATCTGCAATTGTTAATTCTGAGTTTTTATCTATTTCTGTAATAGGAATAGGGAATAGGTCGTTTTTAGAAGTGTAGCCTGTGCCAGACAATTCTGTTGCTGCTTTTCCCCATCTCACTAAATCCCAAAAACGCTGACCTTCATGTGCTAATTCTAAAAATTTTTCATTGACAATAGCATCAAATAAATCGGTACCACTAGTGTTGCTATTAATATTACTTAAACCAGCTCTATTTCTAACTTTATCTAATTCTGTTCTTGCTTTAGAGTCTTGCCCGTCTTTATTATATGCTTCAGCAGCTAATAATAAAACTTCTGCATATCTAAATAACCTAAAATTAGTGCTGTAATTTAATTCTTTAATACCGTCTTCACTTGTGTCTTCAGATTTTGTTGCGTATTTTATTCTTATAGCTCCTTCATAATCCCAAATTACTCCTCCTGTAGCTAGTGAAGCATTTACACTTCCGCCTGCATCAATTAATTCAGCTTCTGTCATAATAGTTGCTGCTTTTCTGTCTGTGTCTCCTGCATCTTCAAAAGCATTTATTAATTTTTCTGACGGTAAGTTAAATCCCCATCCATTAATAAGGTCTGTACCTGTAAGGTCAAAGATTCCGTCTCCTCTTGGTCCCATTAATTGAATGTGTAGATTACTTTCATTTCTACCTCCCCAAGCAAAGTTACCCCAATCTCTTGCAGTTGTAGAAATATATCCTATTTCGAATAATGATTCTTTTCCAAATTCATGATTAATGCTCCAAACATCTGCGGGGTTTGCTTCTAAATCGATAGCAGGATTATTAATTACAGATTCAAAATATGGAATTGATTCGCTATACTTTTCTTGAAAAACGAGCGCTTTACCCATTAATGCTTCTGCAGTTTCTTTAGTTGCTCTAAAACTATCTGACGCTCCTTTTCCGGGTAAATCAGCAATAGCAGCTGTTAAATCTAGTTCAATTTGGGTATATATGTCTGCTCTTGATGATTTTACGATTCCAAAATCTTCAGCTTTTTCTGGTACTGTTAATCTTAAAGGAACTTCACCAAACATGGTTGTCAATTCAAAATAACACCAAGCTCTCATAAACTTAGCTTCAGCTAAAGCTCTGTCTTTGTTACTTAAATCACTATCTGCAATGTTGTTTATGACTAGGTTTGATAATGAGATAGTTCTGTAAAAAAGATCCCAAATACTAGTTATCGAAGCATTAGAAGAAGATACATCTACATAATCATCTATAGCTTGCAGTTGAGATTGATCGTCTGCATTACCTCCAGCAGCATTTGCATCGTCTCCAGGAAGTAGTTTTACTAAAAAGACACTACTCCAGTCTACAGCATAATTAAATTGCATTAAATCATAGATGCCTATAACAGCAGATTCTACATTTTCCTCTTCAAGAAAAAAGGTGTCTAAATCATCAACATTTATTCTTGGGTTTTCTGTAAATTCTTCGCTACAAGATATAATCCCTAGAAAAAGAACTCCAATAATTGTTAAAATTGTTTTTTTCATAATATGTATGTGTTTTTATTAAAAGTCTAGAGAGAGTCCGAATACTACTTTTGCTGCCGTAGGGTAAAAACCTCTATCTACACCAATAGAATTATAGTTGAAATTTCCAATTTCTGGATCTAAGCCTTTGTAACCTGTAAAGGTGAAAAAGTCATCTAAAGAAACGTAAAACCTTAAGTTGTTAATATGCATTCTTTCAATAGTATTTTCTGGCAAAGAATAACCAAATTGAATTTGTTTAATTCTCATAAAAGAGCCATCTTCTACCATTAAATCTGTGTCATATGAAGCAATTACATTTGCGGCTCCTGGGTAGGAAGCTACGTCACCTGGTTGTGTCCATCTTTCATTAAAGAAATGTACTGGTTTGTTGGTAATTGGTCTAGACGGTTGATGATACGTTGAAATAATATCATTACCCAATGTTCCTTGAAATTGTAGGTTAAAATCAAACGCTTTATACGCTAAACTGATGTTTCCTCCAAATAGAACATCTGGATGCGGTGATCCTATATTTGTTTTATCAGCATTTGTAATACTTCCATCTTTATTGGTGTCTACTTTTATAACTTCACCAGTTGCAGTATCAATTCCATTCGTTTCGTATCCATAGAAATACCATGAAGGCTGCCCTTCTGTAAACCTTGTAATTCCGTCTGGGTTTTGAGGAGCACCTGCACCTGCAAGAGAAGTCCCTTCTGGTACAAATAGAATCTCTGTTACTTTGTTTTGTAGAGTAGATAAATTTGCATTAATATTGTAGCTAAGTCCACTTTGTGTAGTATCTCCATAGCCTAACTCAAATTCGAAACCTTTATTTTCTATGGTACCAGAATTAAATTCATTAGAAAGAAACCCTGCCGAACCAGGTGTAATTAAAGAACCGTCGTTAATAATAGCATCTCTAGTTGTTTTCTTGTAATAATCTGCGGCGAAAGTTAGCTTGTTATCTAGCGCTCTTAAATCTACTCCCAAATCTAACTGTTCTGAAGTTTCCCACACTAAGTTAAGGTTTGAGTATCCTGTAATTTGAGCACCTATATTTCCTAAATAATCAATATTTTGTCCGTTAATTATTGAGGTAATATATGTTTTATCTGAGTTACCATTTAAGTTACTTCTACTTCCATTTTGCCCCCAACTTGCTCTTAACTTTAAATAATCTATTTTAGATTCTCTATTCCAGAAATCTTCATTTGAAGCTACCCAACCTGCGGAAAATGCAGGAAAAGTACCCGCTTTATTTGCTATTGGAAATTTATCTGATTTATCTCTTCTAATAGAAGCTTCAAATAAATACTTTCCTAAATAATCATAAGAAAGTCTACCGAATATAGATACCATATTATCTGGAGATGGATCTATTTGATTTACTTGAGTGTTAAATTCTGGTAAGTCAAAATTAAAGCCAATAAAATCTACAATAGAAGCAGATCCACTTCTAGAAGTTGGTGTTGTTACTCTTGTTTCTTCTGCAGAATACCCTGCTAATAAAACAAAATTATGATTTCCCAAGGCTTTCTCATAAGAAGCAAAATTTTCCCATAACCATCTTTTAGATTCAACAACGTTTTGAGAACCAGAATACGTTGTGTTAGATGCTTCTGAAGAAACATAATATGGATTGATCATATTCCTTGTGTCCCATTGATTTTTGTCATATCCTAATCTTGTTGTAAAAGAAAAGCCTTCAAAAGGTTTAAATTTTAAATAAGCAGAGGTTAAAAATTGATAAGCATCTACAGTAGTTTTGTTAATGTTATTTGCATAGGCAACAGGATTTACAACCTCTCCAGTAGAGTAACTTGGGTATCCATAAACGTTACCATTTGCATCTTTTAATACCGGAACACCATTTGTGTTAGAACGGTCTATAACAGATTGTGGTACGGAACCGTTAGCATAAGTGACAGGTGTTAATGGGTCTAAAATAAGCATATTTTGAATTACACCTCTAGTATCACTATTTTCTTGAATCCCACTCTTATCTGAAGATGAATAGGTAGAGTTAACACCTACTTCTAACCATTTAGCAACATCACCTTTTAAGTTTACTCTAAAAGTAGATCTTTTAAAAGAAGAGTTTCCATTGCCAACAATACCATCTTGATCTAAATGAGAGGCAGAAGTAAAATAAGAAAATTTTTCTGTGGCTCCAGATAGGTTAATGTCATTTCTGTGCATAAGGGCAGGAGAGAAGGTTTCTTCAATCCAATCTGTATCATATCCATTGTCTGTTACACTTGTTAATCCAGCTTCATTCATGTACTGAACAAATTGTGAAGCATTCATTAACTCCATATCTGTTTTTAAAAATTGAACACCTATTTGAGAATTAAAAGACACTTGTAACCCTCCTTTTCGTCCTCTTTTAGTTGTTATAATAACCACACCGTTAGCACCCTCTGTACCATATATAGCAGCAGAAGCAGCATCTTTTAGTATTTCGATATTTGCAATATCTGATGGAGCAATATCTGCAATAGATGATGCTTTCATACCATCTACTATAAATAAAGGCTCTGAATTACCACTAGAACCCGCACCACGAATTCTTATTTTTGCTCCAGAACCTGGTGAACCAGAAGAAGACGATACCGTAACACCAGATGTTCTACCTTGTAATACAGACTCTACTCTTTGATTAGAAGAACTTTTAATTTGTTTAGAATCGATACTAGAAATTGCTCCAGTAACTAAACTTTTTTTCTTACTACCATACCCAACAACTACAATTTCGTCTAAAGACTCTAGGTTGTCTTGTAAAATTACATCTATTTTTGTACTGGTTCCAACAAGAATTGTTTGAGAATTCATCCCTAAATAAGAAAAAACTAACTCATTGTCTGGAGAAACATCGGCTATTGAGTAATTTCCCTCAAAATCTGCATTTGTACCTTTAATAGTTCCCTTAATTACAACTGATACTCCTGGTAAAGTGTTTCCTGCGGAATCCGTTACCTGACCAGTAATTGTCTTGCTTTGCGAAAAAACATTCTGCATACATAACATTAGGCATGCAATAATCGTGACTTTAAATTTTATCATCATTCATATTAATTGGTTAATTAAAATACTTGTTTTGATAAACAATGTAGCAACTAAAAAATAGTGTTATAAATTAAGTAATACTACCAATAGTAATAACATAATAATTATTAATAGTACCTCGTAAAATATTTTATTTTTAAACTTTTTCTGTTCCATAAACATTGTCGTACTCTTCAAATTTATAAGAACAAATCAATATTTTGTACCACAAAAAAAACAGCTTTTAAAACAATTGTAGCTATTTAACCTTTATTTAACACGTATGCTACATTTAATTCATTTGACGCAACAATTGTTTTATAGCACTATTTTATTGAGAAATAAAGTACACTTAAAAATGATCTTTTTAAAGATGTAAAGTGTTTTAATAGTGTTAATTAGTTTCTTTTTTAATTTCTATTTCAGAAGGTAAGATACCAAAATGAGCCTTAAAGCATTTAGAAAAATAAGAGGGAGAAGAAAAGCCAACACTAAAACAAGCTTCACTAATATTACCTCTACCAGAGTCTAAAATTTGTTTGGCTCTTTCTAATCTTATTTTTCTAATAAACTCATTTACAGTCTGACCTGTTATAGCTTTTATTTTTCGGTATAATTGACTCCTGCTTAGTTTTAATTGTGATGCCAACTCCTCTACACTTAAGTTAGAATCTGAAATATTGTTATTTATATATTCTAATAGTTTTTGTATAAATTCTTTATCAATTGAGTTAGAGTTTATTTTTTCATCAGCACCACTTATTGCTCCAAAAAATTTATCGAAAATTAATTGTCTACTTGTTATTAATTGTGATAAACGAAGTTTTAATAATTTTAAATCGAATGGTTTTATCATGTAAGCATCAGCACCATTTTCTATACCTTCAATTCTATTCTCTATGGTTGTTCTTGCAGTTAACATCATTACAGGAATATGGCTTGTAGAGGCATCTGTTTTTATTGTTTTACAAAATTCAAACCCATCCATTTCTGGCATTACAACATCTGTAATAATTGCGTCTGGTAAGGTTTCTTTTGCCATTTTAACGCCTTCTTTACCATTACCAGCAACAAAAACCTTGTATTCTTTACTTAATTCTACTTTTAAATAATCTAGTAATTCTATATTATCTTCAACAATTAAAATGGTCTTAGTTTTAGTTAGTTTAGATGCTTCTGTAGTTGGAATTTCTGTGTCTTCTGGGGTAATTAATAAGAATTGTTCTTTTATATTTACTTTCTTCTCATTTTCATATATAATTTGATCTTCTGTATAATGAGCATTACCTGTTGGTAATAGTATTTTGAATGTGGTGCCAGAACCTACTTTACTTTCTACATTGATATCTCCTTTATGAAGGTACACAAAACTCTTTACTACTTCTAAACCAATTCCGGTTCCACCGATATAGGTTTTGTTTTGATCTTCTACTTGATAAAAGCGTTCAAATATTTTTTCAACTTCTTGTTCGTTTAACCCTGTTCCAGTATCAGAAATTACTATTTCAATTACTTCCACCGGTTGCTTTTTATCAATTAAAGGTAAAAGATATCGTTTGTGATTAGAAAATAAATCAATATTTATAGCACCTCCTTTGGGAGTTGCCTTTATGGCATTAGATAAGAGGTTGAATATGATTTTTTCTAACATCTTTTCATCAGCCCAAACACTTAAATCTGGTACATCAGAATCTACACTCAATAAAATGTTTTTATTGGTTGTTTCTTCTTGAAAATAGTTCGCAATGTTATTAGAAAACTCGATTAAATTAATTTTAGAGGCTCTAATTTTCATCTTATTATGCTCTAATTTTCTAATATCCATTAACTCATTTATCAATCTGTAAAGTCTGTTTGTGTTTTTGTAGATGATTGCATGTTTATTTTTAACACTTTGTGGTAGGTCTAATTCTTTGTTGCTAATAATGTCTTTAATAGGGTTTATAATTAGTGTTAACGGTGTTCTAAATTCATGAGAAATATTTGTAAAAAATTGAAGTTTCTTTTGATTCAATTCGTCATTTTGAGTTTGTGCTAAACGTTCATTTTTTAATATTTCTTTTTCTTTTATTCTTTGTTGAGTTAAGCTGTTTAGTAAATAAATGCATAATAAAAACAGTATAATATAACCTAATATTGCCCAATTGGTTTTCCACCAAGGTGGAAGAATGGTAATATTTAATTCTAATGGAATGTTACTCCAAATACCGTCATTATTAGAGGCTTTGAGTTTAAAAATATAATCTCCATGATCTAAATTTGTATAGGTCGCATTTCGTTTATGTCCAACGTAATTCCAAGTATTTTCATAACCTTCTAAATAATAAGCATAATTATTTTTTTCTGGTCTTGTATAGTTCAAGCCAGTATATTCAATGGTAAATACAGATTGGGTGTGTGAAAGTTGAATGTTTTTTGTCTCTGAAATAACTTTTTCTAATGGAGAGTTTTCAGTAAGAGGAATTACTTTTTCATTAAACAATTTAAAATCTGTAAAATGTAGAGAAGGCAAGCTAGCATTTGTGGCTATTTCTTTTGGATTAAAATAATCTAACCCCTTAAAATTACCAAAATACAAAATACCTTTTTCATCTTTTAAAACTGCTCCAAAATTAAAATCATTAGAAAGTAAACCGTCATTTGATGTATAATTAGTGAAATTTTCTTCTTCTATGTCAATTTTTGTAAGACCAGAATTACCGCTAACCCAAATATTTTTATCATTATCTTCTATGATTGCAGCGATATTTTCTTCCTCAAAACCTTTAGATTTATTATACCATGTATAGGTGTCTTCTTTTTTATTGTACCTACAAAGTCCTGCTCCTCTTGTTCCAATCCAAATTTCTTTTTTAGAAGATTCATAAATACTTAAAATATGACTGACGTCAGATAAGTGCCCATACTCTTTTTGCATTCTAGTTTTTAGAGAAACAACATTAAAGGTGTTATTTTCTAATCTTGTTATTCTAAACAAACCATCGGGAGTTCCTACCCAAATAACATCTTCTGAATCTACAAAAACTACCATAAGTTTATTGCATAAAGATTTATGAGCTACAAATTCTTCAGAATTAAATTTTGTAAAGGTGTTTGTAGTAGGGGTGTAGGAGTGTAGTCCTTCAAAAAAAGTAGCAATCCAAATGGTACCTTTAGAATCCTCCGAAAAACTTCTTACCGTATTTGCTTTAAAGTTTTTTACAGCATTATGTTTACTAAAATTTATGAATTTTTTAGATCCATTTTTTAAAAGATAAATACCACTATCCCAACTTCCTGCCCATAAATTATTTTTAGAATCTAAAAACAAACTCACAATGTAATTAGAATTAAGTCCCGAATAAACAGTGTTATTTTCTTTATTGATATGAGTTATTTTAGCGTTTATAGGGTTGTAAATATCAATACCACCGCCATCTGTGGAGATCCATAAATTACCAGTTTTGTCTTTTACAACACTTGAAACAGAGGGTATTGTTAACGAATTATTTTTATTAGGTAAGCTTTTTATATCTTTAAATTTATCATAGAGTTTATCGCTAACGGCAACACCACTGTTAAAGTAACCCATCCAAATTCTATCATTCTTATCTATAAAAAGTTCCCAAATAGAGTTATGTAAAATACTGTTTTCTTCTGTTTTATTTGATACATAATTTTTAATAATATCGCCATTCTCTTCTAAGTGAAAAAGACCATCATTCTCTGTTCCAATCATCAATGTATTATCTGATAATTGAATTATTTTCATGATTTTTTTCGATGTAATATCAAATTTATTTAAACGTATTATATTGTTATTTCTATCATTAGTAAGGTCACATTTGTAGATACCATTTTCTCTTTCAAAGCCAATCCATAAATTATCTTTTGCATCTATATACAGGTTAGAAATTGAGTGATTTATAGATTTTTCATCACCTGCAAAAACTCTAGTATTAATTAGTTTATTATGTATAAAATCAATTTCTTTTAAACCAAGGTTTGTACCTACAAAAGTTTTGCCTTGCTTTGTGTGTTTTATACTAGTAATTGATAAATCTGGAGATTTTTTATTTAAAATTCTTTCTGTTAAAAGTGTATTAATATCTAATTTGTAAAGACCTTTTCTGTCCGTTCCTACTAACAAATTACCTGCAGCATCTTCTTCTAAAGCTAATACATTTTCTTTATAGTTAAGATTAGTATTTAATTGTACTTTTTTAAAATGATCTAAATCTCTATCATATAAATTTAATCCATTTTCTGTTCCGCACCAAAGTCTATTTTTACTGTCTAGAAAAAGACATTGTACTAAATTATTGCTTAAAGAATGAGTGTTTTCAAAATCAAATTTATAAGGAGTATAATCTATACCATCAAATTTATATAAACCAGTTCCAGTAGTACCAATCCAAATAAACCCTTGGTTGTCTTGTACAATAGATGAGACGCCCACTTTAGGTATGCCTTCCTTAATATTTACAAACTGAAATTCTTTATAAGATTTTTGTGCATAGTTAATTATGGAAGACAAAAATAGTATTAAAACCAAGAGTTTTTTCATAAACTAATAATTTAATAGTTACTGTAATATTACATTTTTAAACCTAATTATTTCAAGTTGATTTTTTATTTATTTGGAGGATGTTCTAATAAAAATCCGTTTTTTTTATCTAAATAATAGGTAGTTAGATAATCTATTTTTGGAATGTTATTATTTAATTATAAATGTAATCAACTTTAACTTGAAACTAGGGGAAGCTTTACAAATTAGATCTAAAGATAGCTTTAGTTAATAAATTTAAGTGCAACAAATTAAACATCTAATGAAAGAGATGTTGCTTCCTAGTTTAGAATTAAATATAATGGAGTGATTTACAGGGATTAAAAGTACTACTCTTATTGTTTTTCTCTTTGCCTTATTTAAATTTTAAATAAGTATACCGTAATTATCATTTAATTAAAGCGTTGTGAAATTTTAAAAAACAAATTAAATAAAGAATATTGTTTTAAAAAAGAGATTTAAGCAAACTTTATAGATTTAGAAGGCTGAATTTTAGTAATTATATATGATGGAATAATCAGCATTAAAAAAGACATAATTAACGTGCCAATATTTAGTAATAAAATAGCTTTTAGAGAGATGTAAACAGGCATTGTAGTTACATAATAGGTCTCCGGATTTAATGTAATTAGCTCAAAGTAATATTGTATAAAGAGAATAGATAAACCAATAATGTTTCCCCAGAAAAGCCCTTTTAAAATAAGGTAAGAGGCGTTGTATAAAAATATTTTACGGATGCTTGTATTCGTGCTTCCTAAGGCTTTTAAAATACCAATCATTTGTACGCGTTCTAAAATTAAAACGAGTAGGGCAGTAATCATATTTATGCCTGCAACTAAGATCATAATGGCAATAATAAACCACACATTATTATCAAAAAGTTCTATCCATTCAAATACAGCTGGGTAACTGTCTAAAATAGTTTTACTGTTTAAAGTTGCACCAATATTACTGTAAATTTCTTCTCCTTTTTCTTCAATTTTATCAAAACTATCTAAAATAATTTCAAAGCCTCCAACCTCATTTTCTGTCCATTTATTTAGATTTTGGACTTCTCTGATGTCACCAATCATCATGCTTTTATCAAATTCAGCAAAACCAGAATTATAGATTCCTACTATGGTGTATTTTCTGTTTGATGGTAGCTTACTAGTAGAGGTTTTTATAAAAGTAGCTAAAACAGTATCGTTTAATTTTAGTTGTAAACGATTCATTATTGTTTGAGACAATAAAACTTCTTTGGTTCTATCTTGATTAAAGTTTGGGGTTCTACCTTCAACTAAATACTCTGTAAAAAAAGTCCAATCGTAATCTGTAGAAACTCCTTTAAAAATAATGCCTTCAAATTCTGTTTCTGTTCTTAAAATTCCAGCTTTATTAGCAAAAACTTGAATGTTTTTAATTCCATCTACATCTTTAAACTTCGGATAAAAATCTTGGTTTTTATCAATAGGAACTGTTGAAACATCAGAATTATTAGCATCGTAATTAATAATTTGAACATGGCCTTTAAAACCAGCCATTTTATCACGAATTTTATATTGCAAGCCAGCACCAGTTGCAACAGAAATGAGCATAATAATAATCCCCAATGCAATTGCTGTGATTGCAATTTTTATTATTGGAGATGATATGCTATTTTTATACTTTTTACTGGCAATAATGCGTTTTGCAATAAATAACTCGTAATTCAAATTGATGATAGATTTTAAACCTTTCAAAAGTACATATTTATTCTTATTTCTAATGCTGAATTTTCAGCTGATTTGTTATGCTCAAATTACATCAATTAAAAGTACAGGTTTAAAAGTAGGGAGTAACAGAGAACAGGAAACTGTTAAAGTAGGTGCAGAAAGTACCCATTTGTATCTCAGTTTATTAAAAGGTAAAAATGTAGCAATTGTTGCAAACCAAACTTCTGTATTGTCTGTTATTCAGAGAGCGGAAGTAGCGCCTAATGCTATGGGGTCTAAAAAAGTTACGCATCATTTGGTAGATTATTTACATAACTATAATGGAATAAATGTAAAAAAAGTTTTTGCACCAGAACACGGTTTTAGAGGGAAAGCAGATGCTGGCGAGGTTGTAAAAGATGGATTTGACACCAAAACAGGTTTACCAATTATATCGCTTTACGGTAAAAATAAAAAACCGTCAGCAGCACAATTAAAAGGAATTGACGTTGTAGTTTTTGATATTCAAGATGTAGGTGCTCGTTTTTACACCTATATTTCTTCTTTACATTATGTAATGGAAGCTTGCGCAGAACAAAGAATCCAAGTGATTTTGTTAGACAGACCAAACCCGAATGCATATTATATAGATGGTCCTGTTTTAGAACTAGAGCATACATCTTTTGTGGGAATGCATAAAGTTCCTGTAGTTTATGGAATGACTATTGGCGAATATGGAAAAATGATAAATGGTGAAAAATGGCTTAAAAACGGAATTAAGTGTGATTTAACAGTAATCCCTGTAGATAATTACAATCATCAAATGGAGTATAGTTTACCGATAAAACCGTCACCAAATTTACCAAATGATAAAAGTATAAATCTCTATGCTAGTTTGTGCTTTTTCGAAGGAACGAATGTTTCTGCAGGAAGAGGAACAGAAATGCAGTTCCAAATTTATGGTTCTCCGTATTTAGCAAAAAGCGAATTTACTTTTACTCCACAAGCAAATGAGGGCGCTAAATATCCAAAATATAAAAACACATTATGTTATGGAGAGAATTTACAAGAAGCAGAAAAGCTTAATAAATTAGATTTGTCTTTTTTAATAGAAGCTTACAAACAGAATACTTCTAATGAGTTTTTTAATAATTTCTTTACAAATCTAGCAGGTACAAAAAAGCTGCAACAACAAATAGAAAAAGGGATCTCTGAAACTGAAATCAGAAAAACTTGGGAGAAAGATTTGGATGCATTTAAAAAAGTTCGAAGTAAGTACTTGATTTATCAGTAAAAAAAAGAACTTTAAAAGTTATAAAATAGTTTAAAATAAAAAAGCTCGTAAGAAATTACGAGCTTTTTTAATAGTATTAAAAGAAACCTATATGTTAAGGTTGTAAGTTAATCCAACAGAAAAGTTAGTCGATTTACCGATATTACGACCGTCAATTACGCTACTAAAACCTACGCTAGCTCCTAATTCTGGAATAATGTTTTTATAAATAGTTGCACCTAATCTTGTGTATTCTACTTTAGTTTCAGGAAAATTTCCTCCAAAAGTAGCATCACTAATATCTACACCATCAGTTGAAGCTAAATAATCTAACCAACCTTCTACATAAATAAAAGAACTTGCATATCCTATTTTAGTTGTTGCATAATAAGCATTTGGTACATCAAAATCAGCTCCACCAGAAGTATTATCTGCATCTCCTTTAAATTGGTAAGAATTTAAAAAAGTAGCAAAAAGACCATCATTATTTTGTAAATGTAAACCAGCAGTTAGGTTCGTAGAAAATGTATTATTACCAAGAGATAAAATTCCGTTTGCTTCGTAACCTGTAGGAATATCAACACTTAAACCCGTTATAACATCTAAATTTAATTTATCAAAATCAAAAGTATACGCATTATATTTTAATCCAACAGAAATATCCTGAAAACCATCTTGTTTACTAGTTCCGTTAAAAGGATCTGCAATACCATTTCCTTCTGCAGAAATGTAAGGTGCATTTAAAACAACAGATAATTTGTTTGTAATACCGTATTTTGCGTATAAACTGTATATGTTTTGATCAATTTCATTATGTGCAGGCACTGCATCCATTTTAGTTTTTCCTGCATAAAATTTTTCATAATTACTAGAGGTATAAGAAGCTGTTACAGATAAATCACCTTTTTTTGGAGTAAAACCATCTAACAATCCTTGTGCATTAGTTTGTGCTGTTAAAGCTAGTCCAAAAACCAATCCTAATACTATTTTACTTGTTTTCATTTTATGTTTTTTAATAGTTAGGTTTCTTTGTCGAATGCTAATTATTTACATTACAAGATGATTTTTTTCTTTTCTGAAATAGAAAAATAGAAAAGAAAATATTTTTTATTTCTACCTCTTTTTGAGTGTGTTATCATTTTTTTTTTTTAATAATTTTTTTAATTTTTTTTGATTTTTTATTTGAAATAGGTTTTAGAGTTTTATCATTATAAAATTTGTAATTTTGAAAACTAGAAATAAGCTACTTAAAATAATTCTAGTAAAGCATGTACAAATCTATTGTAAGACCGATTTTCTTTTTATTCGATCCAGAAAAAATTCATTACTTCACTTTTTCTTTAGTCAAAAACCTTTGTAAAATTCCTTTTGTTTCTTCTGTATTCAGAAGTTTATATGTGGTTGATGACAAACGATTAGAAAAAAACTTATTCGGATTAACCTTTAAGAACCCAGTAGGTTTGGCAGCAGGTTTCGATAAAAATGCAGTTTTGTATAATGAATTGGCAAATTTTGGTTTCGGATTTATAGAAATAGGAACCGTGACACCAAAAGGACAAGTTGGTAATCCTAAAAAAAGGTTATTTAGATTAAAAGACGATCAAGGAATTATAAATAGAATGGGGTTTAATAATGACGGAATGGAAGCTGCCATTAAAAACCTAAAAAAGAATAAAGGACAAGTTATTATTGGTGGAAACATTGGTAAAAATACAGCAACAACTCCAGAAAATTATACGCAAGATTATTGCGAGGTTTTTACAGAATTGCATCCATATGTAGATTATTTTGTATTAAATGTAAGCTGTCCAAATGTAGGTAGCCATGCAAAATTAAATGATAAAGACTATTTATTAGAATTAATTTCTGCTTGTCAGAATCTTAATAATAAAGAAAAAGTACAAAAACCAATTTTATTAAAAATTGCTCCCGATCTAAATAATATCCAGTTAGATGAAATTATTGAATTGGTGCATGAAACAAAAATTGATGGTGTAATTGCTTCAAATACTTCTACAAATAGAGAAAATCTAAAAGCTTCAAAAGAACGTTTGTCAGAAATAGGAAATGGTGGGGTTAGTGGTCAACCCGTTAAAAACCAAAGTACAGCTGTAATTAAATACTTAGCAGATACCTCAAAAAAAGCTTTTCCTATAATCGGAGTAGGAGGTATTCACTCAGAAAAAGATGCGTTAGAAAAACTAAATGCTGGTGCAGATTTAGTACAAGTATACACAGGTTTTATTTACGAAGGACCAAGTTTGGTAAAACGAATTAATAAAGCAATTCTAAAACAATCTTAAAGTCTAACAAAAAGTTTAATAAAGCAATTTACTTACCTAAAAGAACTTAATTTTTATGGTAGAAACTTTGATCTCTTTTGCCTTTGCAACAGTTATTTTAGCAATTTCTCCAGGTCCAGACAATATTTTTGTACTAACACAGAGTATTGTAAACGGAACAAAATATGGTATCGCGACAGTTTTAGGCTTAATGTCTGGTTGTTTGGTGCACACTACATTAGTCGCTTTCGGAGTATCGGCAATCATCAAAGAAAATGAAAGTCTCTTCTTTATCATTAAATTATTAGGAGCAAGTTATCTGCTCTTTTTAGCGTACAAAGTCTATAAAAGTGATGCTGAAATAGTCTTGTCCAATAACAATATTCAAAAAGAGTCTACATTTAAACTATTCAAAAAGGGGTTTATAATGAATGTATTAAACCCTAAAGTTGCTTTATTCTTTTTAGCATTTTTTCCTCAGTTTTTGTTTTCTAGAACGATGTCAAGCGTTGTTCAGTTTTATACTTTAGGAGCTCTTTTTATTGTGGTGTCTTTTTTAGTATTTACAATCATTACAATTTTAGCAGGCAGTATTTCTAGCTATTTAAAAGAACACGCTAAAGTAGGAGTGTATCTAAAATGGGGACAAATAATTGTATTTACTTTCATTGCATTTATGATTTTGTTATAAAGCTAATTAAATACATATATTCAAAAGGACAAATATTCTCTTTTGTGTGTTCCCTTTTTTAGTTAATACTATATAAATTCGTTTTTATTTAATGACCAACATCAATTTAAAGAAGATTTAGAAAAAAAAGGTCAGGCTTTCCACTATATCTTTTTATATGCTTATTTCTGCTATCACATCAATAATCATATAAAAAGGATGCCGTTTCAATCCCTAACACGAGTATGTACCAGCTTAAGTTTTATTTCGAAAAGACTACTTTATATATAGAAATTTATCGATAAGTAAATAAAACCAATTTTTAAGGATCTTAACATACTGTCAGTTCGAGCGCAGTCGAGAGCTATTAGATTCTTAAAATAAGTTCAGACTTCGTTTAACCGAAGATTTTACGTGTTTTTAAACGATGATTTATTCGAATTATTCAAAAACTATTTATAAGTGAGAGAACAAAACTATGTTTTCTATGTTGCTATGTGCTTAAAAAGAATATTTCTAGACTCATTTTAAGAATTACAATCTTATATAATAGACTAATATTTCTATTTTAGAAGAAGTATTAAGAATAAAAAGTTATAAATAGATTAGATGAATAGTGTCTATAGAGGTTAAATACAGGATTATTATAATAATGGAGCTTTTTTTTAGAATAAAAACCCGTAACTAAGAAGAAGAATTAAAAGAATGTAATAATAAATACACGATATTTTCAAAATTCAACCCAGAACTCTTTGGTGTTTTAGATGAAGTTTAGATTAAAATATGGGATTTTCTAAGAAAAACTCTCAATGTTCATATCGGTCAAAAAATACCCTCAAAAAAACTTTCTTCATAAACAGTTAAAAACAAGTGTCTTAAAACGCATTGTGAAATTAAATTAAAATAAAGGTAAAAAAATAGTTGTTAGATTAAAAATGAGTTGTAAGTTTGCACCCGCTAACAGTAATATCACACAGTTAGCAACGTTCATTGAGGAGTTGTAAGTAAGTTGAGGATTAGTAGTTTATCTAAATAAAATGTCAAAATTTTATTAAAAATAAAATAACAATTTCCTTAGGTTTATAATTAAAAAGAGTTGTATGTTTGCAGTCCGAAATTTTCGGCAAAAACGTTCAAGGTTTTTTTAGTTTTAGAGCAAGCAAAAAGAAATTAAAAAAAAAAGTTTAATTTTTTATTGTCAGATTAGAAATAGTTTGTATGTTTGCAGCCGCTAAGAAAGACAGCGAAAACGATCAAAGAAAATTTGGAATGACTATTAAAAGAGTCAGTTAGTTCGAGTCTAACATTTCTACAAAGTTTTATTTAGGGAGTAGCTTTTAAGTTGCTTTTTAAGATTAGAACAAAGTTCATTGAAAATATTGAAATTGACAGCGTAATTAAAGAGTAGAATAACCATGTTTAGATTTATTTAAACAAATTCTTTTGAAACTTATTCATTAAAATATTTAAAATATACAATGAAGAGTTTGATCCTGGCTCAGGATGAACGCTAGCGGCAGGCTTAACACATGCAAGTCGAGGGGTAACATTGTGCTTGCACAGATGACGACCGGCGCACGGGTGCGTAACGCGTATAGAACCTACCTTTTACTGAGGGATAGCCTTTAGAAATGAAGATTAATACCTCATAGTATTGAGACTCGGCATCGAGTTTTAATTAAAGATTTATTGGTAAAAGATGGCTATGCGTCCTATTAGTTAGATGGTAAGGTAACGGCTTACCATGACTTTGATAGGTAGGGGTCCTGAGAGGGAGATCCCCCACACTGGTACTGAGACACGGACCAGACTCCTACGGGAGGCAGCAGTGAGGAATATTGGGCAATGGAGGCAACTCTGACCCAGCCATGCCGCGTGAAGGATGACTGCCCTATGGGTTGTAAACTTCTTTTGTACAGGAAGAAACACTGGTATGTATACCAGCTTGACGGTACTGTAAGAATAAGGACCGGCTAACTCCGTGCCAGCAGCCGCGGTAATACGGAGGGTCCGAGCGTTATCCGGAATCATTGGGTTTAAAGGGTCCGCAGGCGGTCGATTAAGTCAGAGGTGAAATCCCATAGCTCAACTATGGAACTGCCTTTGATACTGGTTGACTTGAGTCATATGGAAGTAGATAGAATGTGTAGTGTAGCGGTGAAATGCATAGATATTACACAGAATACCGATTGCGAAGGCAGTCTACTACGTATGTACTGACGCTGAGGGACGAAAGCGTGGGGAGCGAACAGGATTAGATACCCTGGTAGTCCACGCCGTAAACGATGGATACTAGTTGTTGGGCATTAGCTCAGTGACTAAGCGAAAGTGATAAGTATCCCACCTGGGGAGTACGGTCGCAAGACTGAAACTCAAAGGAATTGACGGGGGCCCGCACAAGCGGTGGAGCATGTGGTTTAATTCGATGATACGCGAGGAACCTTACCAGGGCTTAAATGTAGTCTGACAGCTTTAGAGATAGAGTTTTCTTCGGACAGATTACAAGGTGCTGCATGGTTGTCGTCAGCTCGTGCCGTGAGGTGTCAGGTTAAGTCCTATAACGAGCGCAACCCCTGTCGTTAGTTGCCATCAAGTAAAGTTGGGGACTCTAACGAGACTGCCTACGCAAGTAGTGAGGAAGGTGGGGATGACGTCAAATCATCACGGCCCTTACGTCCTGGGCCACACACGTGCTACAATGGTATGGACAATGAGCAGCCATCTGGCAACAGAGAGCGAATCTATAAACCATATCACAGTTCGGATCGGAGTCTGCAACTCGACTCCGTGAAGCTGGAATCGCTAGTAATCGGATATCAGCCATGATCCGGTGAATACGTTCCCGGGCCTTGTACACACCGCCCGTCAAGCCATGGAAGCTGGGAGTGCCTGAAGTCGGTCACCGCAAGGAGCCGCCTAGGGTAAAACTGGTAACTAGGGCTAAGTCGTAACAAGGTAGCCGTACCGGAAGGTGCGGCTGGAACACCTCCTTTCTAGAGAAAGATGGTGAGTTACAAAAAAAGGTCATTTTTACTCTTTGCTGTTAATTTTATAATATAAGTATTTTAAGCTATTATAGTCTCGTAGCTCAGCTGGTTAGAGCGCTACACTGATAATGTAGAGGTCGGCAGTTCGAGTCTGCCCGGGACTACAAAAAGCTAAAGTACTAAGGAAATTCTGGAAGTAAGAGGATTCTACATTCATAATTTAGGATTTATTCTGAATTTCATAATGGGGGATTAGCTCAGCTGGCTAGAGCGCTTGCCTTGCACGCAAGAGGTCATCGGTTCGACTCCGATATTCTCCACAACGGTCAATTTCAAGTAAATAGACCACAAGTTCATTGACATATTGGTAAAATGATATCGTAAGAATCAAATAGATAGAGAACAATTAGAATATTTATATTCTAATTAAATAATTTTTTTATAAAAATATAAAAGAGTTCATTATAGTATGGAAACATACTGTAGCAAAAAGTACAATAAGTTAAGTAAGGGCGTATGGCGGATGCCTAGGCTCTCAGAGACGACGAAGGACGTGATAAGCTGCGAAAAGCTACGGGGAGGGGCACATACCTTTTGATCCGTAGATATCCGAATGGGGCAACCCGGCATGTTGAAGACATGTCACCTAGCAATAGGGGTAAACCCGGTGAACTGAAACATCTAAGTAACCGGAGGAAGAGAAAACAATAGTGATTCCGTTAGTAGTGGCGAGCGAACGCGGATTAGCCCAAACCTATTTTGTTACGGCAAAATAGGGGTTGTAGGGCCACGATATTCGAAGATAAGTGAATTAGAACAGTTTGGAAAGACTGACCATAGAGGGTGATAGTCCCGTAAAAGTAAGCGAATTTAAGATAGTGGTACCCTG